>JAUVZH010000098.1 GCA_030602675.1 Candidatus Heimdallarchaeota archaeon
ATTTGATGGTAAAAAATTATCTGAATTCTTTAAAATTACAGGAACCAACAGGGAAGGATTAGAACTACTTGTAGACTTATTATTTGTGAAATTAATTGCAATTTTTTAAAAACCCTTGTTATCTTTGTATTGTAACAAGGAGTAAAATCACTAATGGAAACAGAAAAGGCATATAGCTCATGGATGATTCCTGGAAAACCAGCAATCGAGTTCTTTGAAGAAGAGTTCGGAAAAACATTGGTAATTGCAGATTTGCATCTAGGATTTGTCTATGGGCAAAATAAGAAAGGAATTCTTATACCTGTTTCCAAAAGACCTGAAGAAGAACTTGTGGAATTAATTAAAGAAAGAAAACCGAAAAGGTTAATCATAGTAGGAGATTTTAAAGACGAGATATTTGGAACTGCTCATCCTTTGGCTGGTATAGCTTGGAAGCTCCTACGAAGAATGTTGAATCTTACGAGAGTAACTATAATTAAAGGGAATCATGATGGGAAAATTGAAGAGATACTCCCTGATGAGATTGAACTTATCCAACCATCAGGCTTAGTTGTGAAGGAAAAGAAGGAAGGATTATCAGTGGGATTATGGCATGGTCATGCAAATCCTGCTTTGGATGTTTATTCTGCAGATGTAACCATATCTGGACATGCACACCCAGCTTTTGCTTTTCGTGATGAAATTGGTACAAAAATTACAGAAAAAGTTTGGGTGAAAGCAAAATGGTTGCACGCTGAAGGAGAACGAGAGAGGTTACACATAATTTTACCTGCTTTCAATAAGTATCTTGATGGCTTTTCTATTGATGGGAAATTCTTCAAAACAATAGTAACAATGAAAGAAGGAATTGATTTTGAAAATGCTGAAGTTTTTACTCTCGATGGTGTTCTAATTGGTACGATAAAAGAATTACAAGATGAAAGAATTATTTCTGATGATGAAAGAAAAAAGAAGAAATACAAAAAAAGATGACTAGTTCTGTTCTCAAATCATTCAATTCTTTATTTATCGTGTTTTCTTGCTACTACTACACCTGATATTGCGCTTTGCATAACACCTCGAGTTATACCTGCTCCATCACCAACGAAGTAGAGATTCTTGATATCCTTTGATTCTAAATTGTTTGTTAAATCAATTCTAATACTATAGAGTTTTATTTCAGGTGCATATAACAAGGTATTTGGTCCATCAATTCCAGGCATTATTGCATTAAGGTGTGTTAGGAAATCTCTTAGATCACTCATAACTCTACTTGGCATAGCAAAAGTGATATCACCTGCTACTGCACTCTGGAGAGTAGGTTTGATAACAGAACGTTCGAGTCTTTCTGGAGTAGAACGACGACCATTCTTTAAATCTTCAAATCTTTGAATTAATGGAGAATTTCCTCCTGAAAGCATATTCGCAAGATTTGCAACATGTTTTGCATATTGTATAGGTTGTTTAAATGGTTCTGTAAAATTACAAGTAACAAGTATAGCAAAATTTGTGTTTGGACTTTTAATATCAGTACGGCTTTCGCCATTAACACAAGTACTCTCATTGTATCTTTCTGTGGTTACAAAACCACCAGGACATACACAAAAAGTACGGACACGATCTTCGTAGGTTTTAGTTACATATTCAATTTTGAACTCGTATAAATTCTCCGTGAATTCCTCACAATATTCATTTAAAGTTTCAACACGAACTCCAATATCAACAGCGTTATGAGAATAATTTATTTTAAGACGATCGCATTCAGATTTCAACCAATTAGTACCGCCACGACCAACACCCATAACGACATTTTTAGCTTTGTAAACTTTCCCATCTGAAGTTGAAACACCTTCAACTTTTCCATCGTTAACGATGATTTTATTGACTGAGGTTTTTAGTACAATATTGATTTTATCTTTTAGATATTGGTAGATATTATGCATAATTGCAGAAGCATTATCAGTTCCTAAATGCCTAATTGGGTAAGTAATTAATTTCATATTTTCTTTTCGACATTTGCTTTCCAAGCGATCTACAAATTCGGGATCAGGACTGAAGTAGCGATCACCACCATTGCTGTAAGAAAGTACTGTTTTATCAACATATTCTGTTAAATCTATAAGCTCCTTTGATGTGAGAAAGTCACTCATCCAACCTCCAACAGTACCAGAAACATCTTTGGTTATCTTACCATCAGACCAAGCACCGGCACCACCAAAACCACTTGTAATGTCACAAATTTTACAAGCTCTACAATCAGTATTGCTTTCTCTTCGGGGACACTTTCTCTTATAAACCTCTTTTCCACGGTCAATTAGAGTAATCTTCTTAATCCCTTTATTCAACAATTCAAGTGCACAAAATATCCCAGCAGGACCTGCACCAACAATAACGAAATCGTCCATTTGTTCTTACCTTGATTTCTTTTATTTGCCAATTCAAAAATTCTTCGCTAGCTTTTCTAAAATTTTGATAGTATTCATACAATTTACGTGTTTTTTACTATAATGAAAAAAGTAATAGTGCTAAATTGTTAAACAAGAGAAACATAACATAGCCAAAAAACATCAAGAAAACAAAAGGTAAGCCAGGGGTTACCCAAACAGTTTTTTTGTCATGAATTTTTAGCTGCCAAATTGTTCTAAGTTGTCTTTTTTCCATGACTTCTTCTTCATCTAATCCCATGCGAATTTTCAAGCGCCATTCACTAGGTGGACTTGTTTTTGTTCCAGTGATTTTACCTTTTTTAGAAGTGCCAAAGTAATCTCCTTCTAATTCACCTAATAAGTCTCCATCAAATGATCCTTCAAAAATACCAGTGATTGTTCCAATGAAAATCCCTTCTAATGGACCAGTATAATGTCCTGTATAACTTATCATTGAATCTTTGGCTTCTATTTCACTCTTTTCGGATTCTGTTGTAGAAAAAGTTTCTTTGTATTTTATGAGTACATAATCAATTATTTCATCATCATCTGATTTTTCAATCTTGAGATTCTTGGCAATGTCTTTTGCTTTAGCAAGAATTTCTTCCATATCTTGTTCATCAATTGGTTTATCTAGTTCAGTTAAAAATTTACCATAAATTGAGCCAGTGAATTCGCCTTTCATTTTACCTTGAAAAATACCTGTAAAGGAACCATCTAATCTCCCTTCAAAATCACCAGTAAATTTACCTTTGAATGACTGGTTTGCTAGTTCCTCTAAGAAATCATAATGAAGTTTTTCGATATTTATCTTGTCTACTTTCTTTTTAAAACCAAAAAAGAAACTACGAATCTTTTCAGAGGAGGAACCTCTTACTTCATCAAATAGTGACCCTCTTGTAGAGGCAATTGTATTAATGATCATAAGAACAATTGGATAAAAGAGAGCAATAATTCCGGAATTGAGCAAAATAGAGAAGATTGATGTATCAATAATTGGTATGGAAGCAACAGAAATGTTTAGGATATTTTTTTTAAGTGGATATACAGGAGAAAGAATCGAGATAGCCCAAAGAGCTTTTGTATCAGCTCCACCCCAAACTCCTAGATAAAAGAGAATGAAGCCAAAAATAAAGCCTACAGTAATAGTTAGCAAAACATTAGCAAGAGGTTCAAAGTAGGAATTATCACCTTCAAAATTTATAATATACAAGATATCTAAGATAATGCCAATTCCTGCCATCAAAATCCAAATAATTTCTCTTCTAACTTCTCGGTATAAAAGATCCTCAATACTCGCATAAAGCAAAGCACCTAAAGTAAGAGTAGGAACTAAGATTTGATATACATCCATAAAAGCCATTTTATCACATTCTTAAATTTTAAAGCCATCCAAAGTCCTTAACTAATGCTATTTGCTAACTTGATTTTTTCTCATTATTTTCTTGATCGTCTTTGTCTTCATCATCTTCATCTGGAGTACTAGGTCGTAAACAACCAGTGCTAATTAAAATATTGCGTAATTTTTCAAGATCACTTTCTGATAATGGAAGCAAGGGTCTTCTAGGAATACCAACATTAACACCAAGAAGGTTCAAACTAGCTTTAATTGCAACAGGGAAAGTTCCTAATTTTAAGCCCAATTCTAAAGGAATCAACTCTGTTTGTATCTCTTCAAATTTCTCATTCATTTCAACATTGTATGCTTCAAACAATTCAACCAAGAGATTTGGAACAACATTTGCACTTGGAACGATTGCTCCTTCAACTCCTGCTTCCTTGATTGCTTGAGGAACTAATAAACCACGACCAGTGTAAACAAGAAAACCATCACTTACAGCTGCACTTATTTGAGGTATTTTCTTGAAATCGCTACTAACTTCAACGATCCCAACAACATTGTTTAATTTTGAAAGTCTGCCAATATGATCGACAGGTAAATCTAGTTTACAGAGATCTGGATCATTAACAAAAAGCAGGTTTGCATCTATTTTCGAACTAACATATTCGAAATGATTTACCAATTCTGGAATAGTTATTGTAGGGAGTCGAGGTGGATAAACAACAAAGCCATCAGCTCCTGCATCAATAGCATACTTCGAAATCTCTAACAAACGATGAGTGGACTCAGAAGGGAGTCCAATATAGACTGGAACAGCATTATTTACTTGATCTATTATCGTATCTATAATAGAATGATAATCATCATCATTTAGAGAATATGGTTCACCACAAATACCTGCAGGTATTATTGCATTAATTTCACTGTTAATTAGAAAATCAACGAGCTCACGAAGACCTGCTAAATCTAAAGTTTCATCTTCGTTGAAAGGCGTAACGCACGGGCAACCTATTCCTTTGAATTTCTTCCCCATTATTTTCATCTCAATAAATCTATTTTAGGTCTTTTTTGTTTTTTTTTCTCTTAGACTCAACTTTCTTTATACCACACACAGGACAGAAATCTATGGCAACATAAGGATGAGCACAAAAGGAACAACTTTGCGATTCGACTTCTTTTGGTAACAGTAATTCTCCAGTTGCAGAATCAAAATAAACTAAAAGCTTTCCTTGCCCACGCAATTGAAGCAGTATTGTGCGTAAATGATCAACATCTAAAGTTAAGTCTGAAGATAATTTTTCAAGTGATATTGAATTGACTTGTAAATTTGAAAAATACTTCAGGATCTTTCTCTCAATAATGTATTCTTCGAGAATCCCAAATAAGCCAGTTACGAAGAGAAGTATTCCAGGAAGAACTAACCAAACATCTCCAGGGATAAGTGGATGATTTGGCGTGAGAGCTCCCCAGATAATAAACAGCAAACCAAGAACAGTGCTAACAATATACCAAATGTGATGTGTTTCACGCATTTTATTGCCTTCAATGATTAGTGTGTTTAATTTCTAGCTGTTAGAGGAATATACCTATTATTTGATGATAATAAAGCATTTTCGATAGTAGAGTTCAAAAAAACCTTAAAATCAGCATTTACTGAGGAAAACGAAATTACATCTCAAAGATAGTATTTTCAGCAATTTGGGTTATTTCTTGATGGGATTTCCTAAGTGCAGTGCGACCAAGCGAAGTAAGTTCGTAAACCTTTCTTTCTCTATCGCCATCCCATTCTGATTTACTAACAATGTAATTTTTTTCAACTAGTCTGTGGAGAGAGGGGTAAATAGTACCTAAAGCTATTTTCTGACCAAAGTAGTCATCTAGCTTTTCAACCAATTCATAACCATGAAGAGGGGATTGATCCAAGATAAGCAAAATGCGGAATTGAGCTAAACTTTTGAGAAGTTCAACACCAAGAGCATCGGAATCAATGTTAGGAATTTGGATTTTCAAGATGCTTTGGAGAGTCTCTTGAGCATTATCCATGGCAATACGACCAAGACGAGTGACAACATAGGTCTTACGTTTACGACCAGAAACAATCATAGTAGTGCTTTGGATGTACTCTTTAGATTCCATCCTTTGAAGGAGAGGGTAAATGGTACCAGGAGATAAACGACGACGATAAATAGGTTCTAAGCGATTGGCAAGCTCATAACCATGTTGAGGACCATGCTTTAGGATAAGAAGGATCAGTAATTGAGTTAAACCTGAGATAAGCTCATGACCAACATCATCTGAAGCATCATTCTCAGTTCTGGTAGCAGTTTCACTTTTTTCCGGCAAATAACTCACAACAATATTAGTATGATAAGATATATTCCTATATTCATCATGGAATAATGCCCTTATTATATTTATCCATTTCAAAATATGAATGAAAAAACTCAAAGAGAACTAGGAAAGAAAAGAAAAATAAAAAAAAGGAATAGAATCTAAAATCCTATTCTTTAGTTTTTTTAATTTTTTTAATTTTAACGTCGGTGATGACACCTACTGCAACAGTTTGACCCATGTCACGAGCAGCAAAACGACCCAAGGATGGGTAGTCAGCAAATTTCTCGCAAATGAATGGAGCAAAAGGTTGGAAGGTAATCTCTGCGAAGTCACCGTTTAAAAGGTAGATAGCTGGATTATATTCACCAGTTTTTACAAGTGATTTTCGTTGAGCAGATTTCTTGAGAACCTTGAAATCAACAATTTGACAAGCTTGAGCAGCTTGGCCAAGATGAATGATAGGGGCATAACCCTTAGCCATACCGGTTGGTTGGTTAGCACCTGGTTTGGATAGGTTCTTCAAAATGAAGGTTCTAGCAACGAAAGTTTCAACAAGCTTTGGTTCATCTTTACCAGGATGACCAATAACATCACCTTTCAGAATCTCACTACGAGCAACACCTTTAATGTTGAAACCAACATTGTCACCAGGCTCAGCTTTTGCAAGCTGTTCGTGATGCATTTCAATGGTTTGAACTTTGGCTTTTTGCTTGGAGATTGGGAAGATAACATCATCACCAGGTTTCAAGACACCAGATTCAATTTTACCTACTGGAACAGTACCAACACCTTTAATGGCATAAACATCTTGAACAGGCATTCGAAGAGGTTTACCAGTTGGTTTTTCAGGAACAGTAAACTCATTGAGAGCAGCCATTAGTGTAGGACCCTTATACCAAGCCATTTTATCGCTCATCTCAACAAGACCGTCACCAGTCATACCACTAACAGGAACGAACTTAATGTCAGCAACACGTTCTTTTGAAACTAAACCAGACTTAACAAAACCGTCAATGAGAACTTTAACACGCTCAACGACGTTATTGTAGCCGTCCTCTTTGAATTTAACAAGATCCATCTTGTTAACAGCAACAACAATTTGGTTGATGCCAAGAGTAATGGCTAAAGTTAAGTGCTCAATAGTCTGACCACCAGGGATACGACGATCGCCTTTAGCAGTCTTCTCAACACGTTCTTGTGCTAAACCAGACTCAAGGTCGTTCTTTTCAGCGGAAACGACAAGAATGGCAGCATTAGCTTGAGAAGCACCAGTAATCATGTTCTTAACGAAGTCCCTGTGACCAGGAGCATCAATAATCGTAAAGACGGTTTTCTTGGTCTCAAACTTAAAGAAAGAAACGTCAATGGTTAAACCACGCTCACGTTCTTCTTGGAGTTTTTGTAAGACCCAAGCATATTTCCAGGAAGGTTTGCCGATCTTCTCAGATTCCTCAGCATACTTTTCGATCAAACGCTTGTCAACAGCGCCGGCGAGGAATAACATATGTCCGGTCATTGTACTTTTTCCGTGATCGACATGCCCTATTACTACTAGGTTCAAATGGGGTTTATCATCGGCCATTTTTTTTGTACACCTATATTATTTTTGTTTTTTTATATTCTTTTCAAATTCATTTCGATTTGATATTCGCAGATTGCCTTTTTTCTCTTTAAGAATTTTTTGTATAGATTACTAATTCGATAAAGTTCTGCATTTTAGTGGTTTTTTCCTTTGGTTATAAAATTTGTGTTAATTTGCTTGTTTCTCGATTAGTTCTTCTTTCCACCTCTACTATTCTCTCTTCTTCTACTTTCATTGTCGGTTCTTTTTCTACTATTTTTACAATTTTCTCTTAAGAGTAATATTTTCTTCTATTCATTTCCTTCCTTTATTCGTTTGTAGTTTGTTCCAATCTTTCTAATAGTTCTCTTGCGTCTTCGTTCTTTGGATTTATATCCAGCACTTTCCTTAGTGTTTTTTCTGCTTCTTGTAGTTCTCTCATGTTAATATATACCATGCTTAGATTATAGAACAATGTTTCTTCTTTTGTTTCGTATCTTATTGCTTTGAGATAGTTCTCTTTCGCTTTTTGAAATTCTTTTAGTATGAAATATACGTGTCCTAAATGTTCCCATGGAATTGCAGATTCTGGATTCTTTTCACCTGCTTTTCTGAATGCTTCTTCTGCTTTCTGGTATTCATTTAATGATAGATTAGCTTGACCTAGGAAAATCCAGTAATAACAGTCTTTTGGATCCAAGTCCACCGCTTTTTCGAAGCATTTCTTTGCC
>JAUVZH010000298.1 GCA_030602675.1 Candidatus Heimdallarchaeota archaeon
CTCGTCTTGATTTGCATCTGGTTTACCATAAGCTATGTTATCTCGTATTGTTTTACTAAACAGAAAAACCTCTTGTTCTATTACTCCAACATTATCCCTTAGATTTGACAAATTCATTTCTTTAATATTTATACCATCAACATGTATTGCTCCATCGGTAGGATCATATAACCTCATTAGTAATTTAATTAACGTTGATTTTCCGGAACCTGGATTGCCAATTATAGCTACATTTGCTCCTTCAGGAACTTCAAAATCTATGCCCTTTAACGCCATTCTTCTACTGCTTTTTCCGTTATATGAAAAGGATACATTTTCAAATCTAATATTACCTTTCTTCTCTAACCAATCAATTGGTTTATCAGGATTTGGAACATATTCTTCTCTTTCTTTCATTTCATGAATTCTCTTAGCTGCAGCCATTCCTATTTGGAATTGAGTTATTGTCCATCCAAATTGCCATGTAGGCATATTCAAAGTCATCATTAGCATTACAAAAGTAACTAAATCACCAAGAGACAAGTTTCCTTGCGATACCTCATATGCACCCCACAAGAAGCTAATTGCTATCAGGAAAATGGTTATTACAATAGCATAATATCTAGCACTAATTATACCACGACGAGTGTTTATTTCTCTCAGTTTCTCAGTTTCATTATCGAATAGATTAATTTCCGATTCTTCTCTCACGAATGCTCTTACAACTCGTATTCCAGTAATACTTTCTTGCAAACGAACATTTAAGAGACTATTTTGTTCCATTTGTGCTTTTGAGATTGGTCTTAATCTTCTATTGTACTCCCAAATTGTAATAATGTAGAAGGGAAGAGCTCCAGCTATAAGGAGGGTTAATTTAGGGCTAATCCAGATCATTAACGAAACTGAAAAGGTTACAGTAAAGAAGACTTCAAACAGAAATTTCAGTCCAGGAGCGATAAAGATATTCATCTGTCGTGTATCATATGTGGCTCTTGCCATCAAATCACCAATTTTAACACGGTCATGGAATTCTTGGCTCTTTTTTAACATATCATCATAAAATTCTTCTGTGACGTTTTTTGTCACTTTATGGGCTATTACTTCATTAGTATAACTTTGGATATAATCACCTAATGTTCTAACGACGCCAGCTATAGCAATGTATATTGATATCAGAATAATGGCTGTAAATGATCTATCTGGTTTAGCTAATTCATCGAATACATTACCAACTAATAGTGGTGTAAATGAAACTGTACCAATGAAGAACATGAGAAATATTAACATTCGTAGAAATAGCCACTTTTCTCTAAGAATGTGCTTAGCAAACCATTTTTTGTAACCCATTTTTTACGACCTTAAACTTATGTCTTAATTATTTGTAAATTTATAAAAGTCTTTCAATGTCTTTTGAACACTCAATTCATTTTGAAAAAGATTACTCATCTTTTAATACTTTCCGTTTATATCATTACTTTAAAAATTTAATAAAGAAAAGCTTAATATTCTTTCAAATAAATAGCAGATATAATTGACCATATAATTCCAAAAATAAATTATTAGTCTAATTTCTAACTACATTTAGGTTTGAAGAGGTTAAATGGATGTTCAAAAGTCAATTCAAAAAGCTTCACGAAGCTGAACAGCTTTTGCTAGAAGGGAAAATAGAATTGGCTTTATCGAAAGTTAAACAGCTTGAAAAAGAAAAGAAATTATCTAAAGAAGAAGAAATAGTTGTAAACTCCTAAGATGCAATTTATTGTTTGAACAAGGAGATTTTGGAAATAGTCTTAATTTAGTAGAAGAATCTTTGAAAGCATGTCTCGAAAATGAAAATCAGCTGTTAAATATTCGTTGTCTTTTAACCAAAGTAAGAAATTACTTACAATTAAAGAAATTTGATGATTGTAATCAAATACTTGAACAAGTCGAGAAATTGCACAAGAAATATGTTCAAACAGAAAAAAACATTGCTATTTCTAATCAACAAGAAGCCATTATATTGAATTACAAAGGAGAAGTTTCTCAAAATAAAGGGGAGCTTGATCAACAATTAAGTATGCTAATAAAAGTTTGAAGCTTTTTGAAAAACAGGATGATAAATACTGCAGAGCAGAAGTCTCCACAAATATTGCTAAAATCTACAGCACAAAAGGTGAACTAGATCAAGCACTTGATTACTACAAGAAGAGTCTAAATCTATGGGAGCAAATTGGTAACAAACGTAATTTCGCAAAGAATCTAATGAATATTGGGCATATTTACACAGATAAAGGGGAGTTAGATGTAGCTCTTGACTATTTCAAACGAAGCTTTGAGATATGTAAACAAATAGATGAAAAACAAACTTTAGCAAATAGTCTCGGAAGTATTGGAATTAATCATGCTATAAAAGGGGAGTTGGATATAGCATTAGATTATTTTCAACAAAGTTTAGAATTGTGTGAACAAATTAATGATAAACAGATCCTAGCTAAAAACCTAGGAAGTGTTGGAATAATACATCATTCGAAAGGAGAGCTAAACCAAGCTTTAGATTATTATCAACAAAGTTTGCAAATGAATAGAGAAATTGGTAACATTGATGGAGTTGTAATCTTTTTAGGAAACATTGGTGAAATTCATAGATTAAAAGGTGAATTAGATGAAGCATTAAGTTGTTACCAAGAGAGCTTGCAAGTATACGAAAACATTGGTGGGAAAAGCATTCCAATGGCCCTAGCTTTAGTTAATAGCGGTCTCGTTTATCAACAGAAAGGAGAATCCAAAAGAGCTTTAGAGTATTTTGGAAAAGGTCTGGAGATATTTCAGGATTCAGGGAATATTCGTCGAATGGCTGAAGTTTACTTCTTTGAAATCTCACTTCTAATTGATATTAACCAAATAGAGCAAGCTAAAGCAAATTTAGCCAAGCTGCTAGAAATCAATGAAAAAGAAGAGAATAAGTTAGTCGATCAAATGGCAAGAGTTAGCGAGGCTTTGCTCTTGAAAACTAACAAACGAGCTAAGAACAGAGCTACAGCAGAGGAATTACTATCAAAGGTTCTCGAAGAAGAAGTAATAAATTATGAAGTATTTTTAGTTGCTTTAACTAACCTTTCAGAACTCTATCTAATTGAGCTTCAATTGATAGGTGATGAGGAAGTTTTAGTTGAACTAAAGGAATTGATGGTTAAGCAATTAACACTTGCCAAGGAGCAAAAATCTCATACACTTCTTGTTGAAACCTACTTTTTACAGGCACAATTAGCTTTAGTAGAGCTTGATATTGCAAATGCACAGCTATTACTGAATCAAGCTCAGCTTATCGCAGAAGAAAAGGGATTACAGCGATTAGCAATGAAGATTTCTAGTGAGTATGATTTCTACTTCGAGGAAAAGGAAATGTGGGAAGAGTTCACAGATAATAAACCATCAATAAGTGAAAGGCTCTCTCATACAAGGTTAGAAGAAACGATTCATAGAATGATCAAAAAACGAGCTGTAGAACCACCTGAATCCATTAAGGAAGAATCTATTTTATTACTAATAGTAGCTGAAGTTGGGATACCCTTATTCTCTCAATATTTTGGTCCTCAAGCACAAGTTAATGATTATTTAATTGGAGGATTTCTAACTGCAATTAATTCATTTATGCAAGAAGCTTTTGCATCAGAAGGATCTATTGAACGTATCAAACATCAAGATTACACTTTAGTATTGCAATTCAAAAAAACTCTAGCATTTTGTTATGTCTTTAAGGGGCTACTTACGGTGCAATGAATAAATTGTCTGATTTTATCCAGCAATTAGAAATGCCATCTCAATCTAATATTATGGAAGCTTTAATTGATAACAAAAGCAGTCAGAAATTGAACAAAACACATACATCAACCCTAAAGAAGCTCGCAAGACAAATTTTTCTTTCAAAAAAATAAGATTATAAATAACTGGTAGTGCGAACAAAATACGAATCCGTGAATATTCGATCTGCAATTCATTTAATCATTGAGATAACATGTAATAAACGTTTAAATATTGGTCAGATAGCAAACGTTTAAGCTGTTAAGAAGGAGATAGTCTATGTTTAGGAATAGCTTAGCGTTTTTCAAAGATTTATTCTAAGAAAAATGAAGATAAATTCTCCACAAAAACAGCTAATAAATGGATGTATATAATCATGAATGAAGAAAATCAAAGACAACTCCCAAGAAGACCATTTATTGGTTGGAAATTAAGTCCACATCCACAGTGGGTAAAAATCTGGGTGTGTCTTATTCTAACTATATTAATTGCAACACCTATGTCAGTTATAATGGCATTAATTGTCTATGGTTCAACAGAATTAGCTCGAAATTTTGGTATGAACTTAGCAGTTTCTGCACCTGT
>JAUVZH010000150.1 GCA_030602675.1 Candidatus Heimdallarchaeota archaeon
TAAATTGAACTATAAAATTCTCTTTTCGTAAGAGATCACTGATCAATTATTGATTTAATAAAAATTAGGATGATGTAATTGATTAATTATAGACAAAGTGTCTAGTTTATTAATGAAAAACGTATAAGAGTCGACATTTCGTTAAAAAAATTTTAATAATGTTTAAATATTACTGCATAAATTAACATTATGTGGTAGAATTTTATGAAAGGTGAAGGATTTAATTGATTCTTATCCTATACAGGATGAGGAATTTAAGTGGCGGAAATCTTGCTTTGTTGATGAATTGTCAGAAAAGGTTCAAGTAGAATCTTGCTTGATGGGTTGGATTCATGATTTTAAAATCCAAAATCTTTCAGATAGAACTCAAATTCTTTTCTTAATTTTTAGAGATGGCACAGGATTAAAAGAAGTCCAAATTACAAAACCAGAACTTGTAAAAAAAATTGCTATATTAGAGAGAGAATCAGTTATTGCTATAAGAACACTTGGGACAAAAGTGAATGATTTGAAAATAATCTCTCAAGCAAAACCTGTACCAGTTCTCCCTTGTTTAATAACAGACCATTCATCGATTGACTTAGTGATAAATCGACCTTATGCTCTTCGAACAGAAAGAATGAAAGCAATCTTAAAAATCCAAGATAGTATTTTTTCTTCTGTAAGAAAATTCTTCGAAAAGGAAAAATTCTATGAAATACGTCCACCAATTATTGGTCCAGCAACAGATCCAGGAATTAGAGGTGCTAAAGCAGGAGAACTGGATTTCTATGGGAAAAGATACAAACTAACAACAAGTATGATTCTCTACAAACAAATGGCTATCTGTTCCTTAGAGAAAATATATTCGTTTTCTCCAAACATTAGATTAGAAGATCCTACTACTCAAGAGACAGGAAGACATCTAGCAGAATTTTACCAAATAGATGTTGAACAAGCTTTTGCTGATTATCATGATGCAATGAATCTTGGAGAAAAGCTACTCATCGCCATTTTCAAGGCAGCAAAAAGAAATTGCAAAGAAGAATTGAATTTATTAGAAAGAAATCTACTAATTCCAACAAGACCTTTTCAAAAACTTACCTACAATGAGGTGTTGGAACAATTAAGAGAGATGAAGTTTGACGATTTGCAAGATAGACAAGAAATTCCTTGGAACGCAGAGAAAGCACTCTCCGAATTATTTGATGCCCCTTTCTGGATAACTGATTATCCATATGGGTCAAGAGGATTCTATGACAGACAAAACCCAGAAAATCCAAGCTACTTGAAAGATTTTGATCTAATGTATCCCGGAGGATTTGGAGAAGCGATGTCAGGCTCAGAAAGGGAATATCTTTATGATAAAGTTAAAAGAAAAATGTTGGAACAAAGAGTGCCATTAGTAGAATATAAATGGTATTTTGACATGTTACAAAGAGGTGTTCCACCTTCTGCAGGATTTGGTCTAGGAGTAGAAAGACTAACAAGATACATCTGTGGACTAGAGAAAATCTGGGAAGCAACAGCATTTCCTAAGGTACCAGGAATACACTCCCCCTAAAAAATTTTCACTCTAATGTTTTATCCATAGTAGTGTTATGTCAAAATATACAGGAAGATAAAAAAATTAGCAAATCTTGTATCTAGTATACTCAGGATTAGTAGATTATCAAAATTACTTCTGATAATCCTCAATCTTATGTCTGAAGAGCTGATGCTTACTCTGTCCTTCTTTTGAATAGGTATCGTAAACAAAGCAACGTTTCTCTTTGGTTTCATATAACTTGCAATGAGTAGCTGGTTTATTATCTTGTTTGTTTTTAGATGATTGATAATGAGGACAGAAATCATTGATGAGAGGGCAGAGAAAGCTTTGATCATCTGTTTTGTCTAGCATCTATTTCCATTTCCTTTTCCTGCTGTAAAAGCAACTAACTGTGAACTACTAAGCATATAATTATTTTTTCGGGATAAATTGTTGAGTAATATTAAAAAATTGATTGAAAGATGAAAAGAATAGCTGTAATAAAAATAAGTGTCTTTTCAATATAAGATTCAGTGGAACTCCTACTCAACAACCAATTCTCTAGACTTATTTATAGAGAAGCTCAAGAGATGTGGATGTATGAAAGAAAAAAACTCTCTTTAGATTGTAAAGCTTAGGATTAATAACAAACAAAAGGCTAGAAGAATATATACCTGGAAGCTCCCTTCAGAATAAAAACCTGTTGCGGTTAAAAGGGTGTTGAAGATTATGGGAGCATCTCCAGGTTAAATTTGTCTTTCCTTTAGACGGTTTTGGGATACTTGTACAACTTGATCTAGGAATGCCATTCAGGAAAAATTATTTTTCTCCTGCAGAAAATAATTTATTTTTTTTTCCTGTTTCCTGTAATGATTTTTTCCCTTAAGTTGCTCGAATCTCAATATTAACTCCTTATTTTTCCTTATATAATTTATGAAGTGATTAAAACGAGAGTAAGAAATTCTGTTGGGATAGTTAGAAGAAAAAAGAAAAGATGAAATGTATTCTTTTTTTAAGTGGACAAAAAGTTTCTATTAACTTGTTAAGTAAAGAGAGAGGAAATGATCAAAGGCATTTATGTCGGAAAAATTCGGGATAAATTTTAAATTTTAAGAATCCGTACATTTCATAGGTGGGGACTTAATTCTACAATTTTACCATTATAATAGAATCAGAATGAACTAAGGAAATATTGGGATAAATATCCTCTTTCGATGGGAATTATCCATCTAATTATAGCTTTACGATTAAAGTAAATTTTATAGGTTTGTGAATAAAAAGCAAAGAGGATAAGGAACTGTTTGTCATGTCAGAAAAAGAAGAAAAATTATCCAAAGAAAAAAAAGAAAAGGTAGAATTTCTAAAAAAACTCTTAGCTAAAGATGGGATAAAATTCGAAGATTACAAAAAAGAGCTAGAAGAATCAGAGAAAACGCTCAAGAAACTTCAGCACCGTATCAAAAGTATAGAGGTATCAAAATCAGAACCTTTGGAAAAGGAGATGAATAATGATGAGTCTTGATCAATTAATATCTTATGAAATTGCTAAAATTGAAATCAATATTAGTAAACCAAAACCTGAAAGAGGAGACAAATGGAACGAAGACGAATTCGCTGTTTTTAAGGTTACCATCAGTAATCTTACTTCCTATGAACTGAGGGATGTAATTGTTTTATTAGAAAACCACAATTGTACTCATGCAGGGATACACATTGGTTTTATTGATTTATACCCAAGAAGATTTGCAGTTAATTCAATGTCAAGAAATACTTCAAAATACTTCTATACAAGATATAAAGCAGATTCTAATGTTGAAACTGCGAAACTTTGGGCTACTGTATCAGCTGGATTAATTTCTGAGAAAACAACGTATAAAATGGGCGAAAAGGAATTCACTATTTATGAAGAATAAACATTTTATCCCTTTTTTCATTTTTTTCAGTCAAAAAAATAAGGATTAATAAATTAAAAAGCAATTAGAATTGAAACACTAATCAAACACTTTCAATATTTCTTTGTCTTTTCACTCATTAATAATTTCTGAAAGCATTTTTTCTATTGATAAATTTAGGGGAAAAAAGAACCAAATAGTTTTTTTCTCTATAAGATTCTCTTTAGATTTTAAAACTGAAGATTAATAACAAACAAAAAGCTAGAAGAATATATACCTGAAAGCTCCCTTCAGAATAAAATCCCGTTGCGGGTTATTAGGGGATGAAGATTATGGGAGCATCTCCAGGTTAAAATTTGAGTTTCCTTTAGATAATCTTGGGATACTTGTACAACTTGATCTAGGAATGCCATTCAGGAAAAATTATTTTTCTCCTGCAGAAAATAATTTTTTTTTCCTGTTTCCTGTGATGATTTTTTCCCTTAAGTTGCTCGAATCTCAATATTAACTCCTTATTTTTCCTTATATAATTTATGTAATAATTTAAGCAAGTGAAAACAGTCTGTTGGGATAGCTAGAAGAAAAAAGAACTGGAAATATGATAACGAATATTATCATAGCTCTAGGATAAATAAAAAAAGAGAAAAGAAAAATTGAATGGTAGATTCATATCATATAAAATGCTAAAGAAGAATTTCCGTCGTATTCCTCAGGCTCGTCTCCGTCACCATATGGATACTCTGCATGCGCATAAGCAAAAACTACTTCCATTGAATAAGCTGCATGGCTGCCGAAATGGTCAATCCATGCGTATTCTAGGAAATAGTAAGTCCAAGCACCATTTTGGTATGCAACAAGATCATAACCATATCCATCTTCTGTACAAGTAGTGGTACAATAAACACGGGCACTATTGTCCATATTCATAAGTTCAGGTCCAAAACCACCTGAGTAGCAGTGATCAATAAAGACGAAAATTTTAGCTGCAACTGCAGAATTTAAAATCGCTTCAAGCTCAGTATCATAAAAGTTACCATCTTGACCATTTTCACCAGAACCACTGTCCCATGCACAAATATAGGATGAACCAGCACCATCACCATTCCCATGACCTGAGGTTATGAAAGCAATAATGTCATTTTCATCAGCTGTGTTAACCATATTAGTTAGCGCTTGTTTGATATTGTATTCTGTAGCATACCCATCCCATTGAGGATAGTTTGAAGAGTGACCATCACCATAAACCCAGATAGTATCATAATCCATCTGAGCTCCTGACAGATGGTTATACCAATCTGTAGCATCTTCATCACAGTAATTAAGATCGCTAATAGCTTTATAATCAGAGATACCAACAATTACTGCCATTAACATCCGCCCATTTACAACTTGAACAGTAACTTGATCAACTGCATAATTACCAGCAGCATCAAACGCAATAGCTGTTAGAAGGTAATTTCCATCTTTGAGCGAAAAACCAGCATTCATAATATCATATGATTTTTCATATGGAGCATTATTTTTATAGCCGAGATTAATAGTGCCTAAAGAAAAAGACACTCTTGTTACGCCAACATTATCATTTGCATTTGCTTGAACAGTAAATTCACCAGATATTATTGCACCATTAGAATGACTGGTAATATCTACTGTTGGAGATATAGTATCCGCTGGAGGATCTGGTCCTGGAATAAATCCCCAACCAAGTGCATTTGATATTGGCATCAAAAAAAAGCTCAATCCAATAAATAACAATAAAAATTTCAAAGATAATCCTTTTTTCATCTATCTTTTCACCTATTATATCCTTTCACAATTTCCCCCTAAAAAAATAGGAAATTTATAATTATCTAATTAATTTATAGATTAACTTAAAAACTTATTTTGATTAATCAACTTTAATCATATAATATCATCTAAAGTAATACTATCCAGAAGATTGATTATTCCTTCGATTTTTATTTCAATTTGCTTTTGTTTTTCTACATTGGAAGAATCTTTAAAGTACAATAACGCTTCATCTAAGTCATTTTTAAGCTGAAAGAGCTTACTATAGTGTTCATGTGTTAGTTGATTATGCGATAACCGAAGGATAATATTCAGTTGTTCTTCAATCTGGCAGATACTTTTTGAATAAATCAAATCCTTAAATTGAATACGATCATCGGTGATTTGTAAGCATAGTTCTTCTTTCAGATTTTTTTTATTTATCAGTTTCTCTAATCGTTTTTGTTTCAAATTTACCTTCTGCGAAAGAAGGATAAAAGTGATTCCTTCAGGAATTTCCTTAAAAACCAATAGTGCTTCTTTTATCTTATCAGATATTCTTTTCTCTTTTTCTGAAAATAAATATAAACTGAACATTATTATTGGTGCAATAGATAATGTTATATCAATAGTTAATCCGATTGTTCCAGCGTATTTATACTTGAAAAATTTAATAGACTCTATTTTAATAACAGACAAACTAGATAAATGCGATTCCAAGTTATTTGCAATTTCTATAATTGTATAATGTATTACTCGTACATCTCCTATAATAGAGGATACTGTCGAAGGGTCAAAGCGAAACTGCCACGAGTTATCATAAGGGATAACAATCCCTTGTATAAACATTGAAGAGTTAAGATTCGTCTTATAATCATTTCGTAACTCTTCCCAAATATCACTATTCAATACTTCAACTGCTAACTGATTGCCATCAGAATCCTTTACAATTGCCCATCTGTTATTTTCATGTTTGATATCATTTGAGAGATTGAAAAGAAGAAAATAAGTAGGATACCCAAAAAGTAATCCAATGATTACTACAATGAAGATTAATTTTGGTACTTTCCTGTTCATGACAATCCCACACCTTTTCAATAAACAATTATACTAGAAAGTTTGAAATAAAAAAGGTTGTTAATAGCTCCTGGATGCCCTTTCTGATCCAGGATGAAATTGATCTAAGGTTTGTTTGCAACAACCTTTCGATTGCCTTTTGGAGAAAGGGCAGAATAATAATAACTTTATCGATTATAAAGTGAAAATTTGAGAGATAGATGAAAGTAAAAACTAAGAATGGATAAAATCAAAGAAGAACTCGAAGTAAAAAAATCTCTTGATTTGTGGAAGAATGTATGGTTAATCATTAGGTTTAATGCGAGCTTTAATCCTAATTAATGCAGGGCAGTGATTTTATCAATTAATTCTCTTTTACAAAGAAATTGAAC
>JAUVZH010000416.1 GCA_030602675.1 Candidatus Heimdallarchaeota archaeon
TAGTTTTAATGTTTTCAAGTATGATAAGAAAGATTCTGATATTTTGGATGTTTTTCTTGATCCAAGAGAAGAACCAGCTACTGAAGAAGAAAAAATGTTAACAAAATATGTTAGAAGAACTTACCTGCAAATACTTTCCATTCTTAAAATTGATAATCCTACTAAGCATTCTAAAATATTAACTGAGATTGGATTACGATCATTTGATAAAGAACCAGATTTCAGGGAACAAGCTTTCAAGTTTTGGAGCACAAAAATTATTGACTATTATAAAATAACCAAAAAGTCATCATTAGAGGAAATAATTAACAATGTTATTCGTTTCTTCAATTTGCTTTTTCCTAAATATTACATCTACCATTCGGAATCCTCAAGACAAACCCAATTACCTGTTTACATTAAGAGGAAAATGGAAGATACGTTAATGTTTTTCATTGAAATAGATAGAATTCGTAAAATTATGTATTGTACCTATTATCATATTCTCAAAGATTTAGTTAGAATCAAAGATTACCCAAAAGATCCTAATTTCTGGTTTGATTTGGTTTTAGTTTATGAAACATTAGGTCAACGAGAAAAAGCAAATGAGTTTGGTGAATTTGGTTTATCTTTAGAAATCGATGATTTATTTGGCTTAACTGAATTATTTACTTACTATAGCGAAAATAAACGATTAGCTGAAGGTTTAAAATACGTTAAGAGGGTGGGACATTTTTACAAGGATAAGAAAGATTTCAAATTCGCCTTAAATACATGGAAGACAATAGCTAATTTCGAACCTCGAAATAAAGAAAACTGGTTGATATTATCAGAAATCTATTCCGAGATGGGTAATGATTTAGAAGCTAAAGACTGTAAAGAAAAAGCAAAGATGCTCAATTAATGATGATATCATTCAATGTTCTCTTCTTCTTTTGTTCTTGATAGTAGCTTCTTCATCCAATTTGGCATCGTCCATCCGATATAACTTAGTCCGATCCCTATTAGCACTAATATTATTCGCAAGGTATGAAGGAAAGTTATTATGACTGGTTGGTTGCCAATATTAGGCAATGTGAAAAAACTAGCTACTAAAGCAGCTGCAGCAAAACTAACAACAGCAAATAAAATGAAATAAAATCCTCTTTTTGTGAACTTATCTTCTATTGATTTGCTTAATTTCGCTAATGAAATTATTATTCTCAAATGTACTAAAATAAAAATTGGGATAAATATGATAGAACCTATGATCAATGAAGGTGTAAATTGTACAATATTTGGTCCATTCATGATAAATTCATTATAGTAGAAAGGATTTGTTGTGTGATTTGCTAATTCCATAAACATCAATGCAGTTGTTATACTTACTAGAATTGTTAATCCAACTGATGTTAGTGATTTAATTAGATCATTATCCTCCAAAATATGCCTGTTTGCAAAAAAGTAAAGAAAGATATATGCTAACCCATAGAAGAATGCGAAATTAAGTTCAAAATAGCCACTTACTAGACTTAACTCTGATTCAAAAACATAATACCATAAACCTATAGTGTTTGAGATTTCTGCGATTGTAATTAATGAATATGTAAGCACTAAAAGTATTGTACCTAAAGATTTTGTTCTAATAAAATGTTTAATTAAAACCACAATGAATGCTAGTAAAGCTAATGAAATCATTAATGAAGTAACTAGAAAATACCAAGTATAGGCAGTAATCTCCATACCATAGTTATACTAATGCTTTTTTTTTACTTTGTGGTTTAACCCCAAACATCACTTGTTAGATTTTTTACCTTATCGTTCTTCGATTTTAGTTTGAGTCCTGAGAAATCCAGATCAATAGTAATATTTGATGGTAAATTTAACTTGAATTTCTCTCTGTTAATACCTTCAAATATATCATGAAGTAGTTTACTAACAACTTCGATTGAAATAGCCATATTTTCTTTTATACTGGAGATAATTTTAACAAAATTTCTCTGAATAATTTCTGCATTATAATTGATTGATTCAAAAACAGCAATTAAAGATACAATATTATCTCTTCCTAATTGTAATGGAACTGTAAAAATTAGTGCTGAAAAAACCTTCTTGTCTGCTAATGAAACAGTTATAAAATCATTTTCCTTTGCACCCAATGGCATACTTTTCAAAGCAATTTCATTGAGAGTTTTTTCACTCAGGATATTGGGATATACTTTAACAACTTCTAATCCCTTTGTACTTATCGTTGATAAGCAAAGGCTTAATGGTTTTATTTTTACCACCTTATTTCTTTTCAGAGTTAACATTGCACTTTCTGAAATATTAAACTTTCAGTTATAACTAGTATTACAATAATTAGTTATATAATAGACATTAATTGATAGTAAAAAAAACAGTCACTACTCACTTTGAATGCTTTTTTCATAAGAGAGTATTGCTTCTGTAATTTCTTCTAAAGCTTTTTGTGCTTGACTTATCATCCAATGAGCAGGATGATTATCTGGTTCAGGTTGTATAATTTGCTGTAGTTCTGTTAAAGCAAGTTCATATTCCTCTTTTTTCCTCTGTATATCACTTAGATCAAGAGAAATATCTTCTTGATCAGGTTTCAATTGTGATACTTGCTTAATTAATTCCTGTCCAGCATCCAAGTCACCTTGAGCTGCACGAGCAATTGAGAAAGCGAATAGCGCTTGTGGTTGACCAGGAAAATCTTTCAAAATACTTTTTGCTCTCATTTCTACTGCATACCAAGCTCTTCTTTTTAATGAAGTGTTTAAAATAAGTAATTCTTTTCTCAACTTTTTTTGTAATATAGGTGTACTTTCAAAGTCCTTATAGAATTGTGAGACGACTGTTGCAACATCTTCTTTTGAACCAACTATTCTTAATTCTAAAAACGGCGAGTCTTCTAGGTTTCTTATAGATTTAATTTCTACTTCTAATCCGGGTTTCAAACCAAATGCTCTTACAACAACCCTGTCAATAGCAATACCACTTGCTACTTGTTCATATACCTCTTCTTGAATAACCTCAATACCACTTTCCTTTGTTCCAAACTTCTTTATAATTGTATGATACTCATATGGTTTATCATCTTTGAATTCATCAACTAAAACATCACTAAATTGAAA
>JAUVZH010000220.1 GCA_030602675.1 Candidatus Heimdallarchaeota archaeon
GTATTCTTGTGAGTTCTCAGTAATAATAGCTGCATTTTGTTCAGAACTATAATTGAAGAAGTCATTGTATGCCGGGTCAGTGCCGTAAGAAACCATTATATGATCTTCTTTGGTGTCAAATACTCTTGCCCATGAATCAGACCAGCTTTTATCAATTGTAACAACATCTTTAGCTTCTTCCCACCAACTTTCCCATTCCAAACCAAGCACTTCTTCATAGAAGATTATTTGATACAATAGAAAATTAAGACCTGTTGAACTTAGTGTTGGGTCTTGCAAGGCAAAATCCTCACCAAATAATGTTATCAAATCATCGAAAGATAAGTCCAGAAGCTCTGGATAGCTAGATGTTGTAATAAATTCAGTATCAAAGATAATAGCTATTAATCCAAAGTCAATTGGCAAAAGGTATTTTTCTGGATCAAGTGCATCTATTAGCCATGTTGGAATACTTGAGATGTTCACACCACTCGTTATTGGTTTAAGTATTCCTTCATCCTTTGCACGATTAATCATAACTGAATCTAGACCAATAACAATATCAGCTTGCGGGTTTTCCTTTTGGCTAATTAAAGAGTTTAATGCTTCAACCATTCCACTAAATTCCTGAACCCTAACTGTTACATCATGTAAAAGACCAAAATCTTCAAATGCTTTCTGTTTTACTGAGGTAGGATCAAGTCCCCAAGCAAGAAAGCTATCATGCGTGTAAATGACTAATTCACCTTCAGCATTTGGATTAAAAACAAATGTACGTACATTTGGTACTTGTGGATTAACATTGAAGCTATTATTACTTAGAGATGCAAAAACAGAGATAGTTAACAATAGAGAGATTACCATTAATGTCTGGATTTTTTTTGATTTCATTTCAACATTCCTGAGTGTTAAATATAGTGTTTTGTTACACTTCACTATAATTCGTTGATAAAGTAGTAAATAAAATTACTTATCATAGTTTCAAAATGAGTTGCTATTTAATCAATTGAGAATATATTTTGCGAATATCTTCTTCATATTGAGCAATCTCTTCAGGTGTGCTTGAGCTTTTTGACCAATTCCATGAACCAATCATATAAAGTAACCAGATGAAATCCATAAAATCATCAGGATAAGTATCTAATTGACTGGGATTAGATTTACTATAACCTTCGATAAATGCTTGACTAATTCTTTGATGGTTTAAGTTCGAATAATCTGCGTAAATATCTGTTGAGGATATTGTTGGAAACATGCTGAAATAAAATCCAGCTTTTGTCATATAAAAATCAAAACTAGCTGAACCAGCAAATGACCATTCGAAATCAATAATTGCTGAAATATCTTTTTTGTTGATGATTATATTAGATGGTTGTATGTCTGAATGAACAAAACAGGCTTCTGTCGCAATAGGAATGTTAGCAGGATAGTCATCTATTTTTTCAAGTAACTTATTACGATATTCAGGAAAGCTTTCTCGATCAGTCCAATTTAGAATATCATGGCAATATGCTTTAAAGCAGGACTGCCAAGTTTGGAAGCGATTACCCCATAGGAAATTCTTTGTTTTATCAACCTCATTATATATTGATGTAAAATCACCAAAAAAAGCGAATTTAATTGTATGTAGCTCACCTAAAAAGAAACCGATCTTTTGTATTATTGATAGAACTTCATCAGTAGTTAATTCCTTTGATTTAATTACTTGACGTAATTCCACTCCAGGAACATTTTCAAGTATCATATAGTCTATAGGTTCTTTGTTTGATGAGAACGCAATAATATTTGGTGTAGGAACTGAAGTATTAAATCGAACCTTAATCATTGATTCAATTTCACGTTTCTGTTTCATAGGCCAACGAGGATTATTAAATTTTAGAATGTAAGACTCATTTGAATCCAAAGAAAAGGTATAAACTGGATTAACAAAGGATTCTGTTATTTCAGAAACAGCTTGTATTTTTTGTTCTGGAAAGTGTTTCTTTATGATTTTAGTGATTACTTTATTAGTAATGGGTTCTTTTGATTTATATGACATTTTAACTCAGAATCTCTATTTATTACAATGAATGTTTTGTTATGAATTGAAATTAAACGTATTCATGATTATTTTCAGAATATCTACTGAAGTGTATTAAATTAAAGCGATTATTCATTTTCGATAACAGATTCTCTCTTTCGGAAAAGTGGTTTAAAGAAGAACATCTTTTCTTCAGTACCTTCGTAAATCCCATAGAAATAAGGGACGAATCTTGGTAATTGAATAAGTGAGACTATTAAAACCATTGTTGGAATTGTTCCCATAGCTAGTTCAGGTGTTAATAAGGGCATGAAATTTCTCCAGTAAAATCGCCATTTGATGAGCATACCTAAGGAACCAATAAGAATCATAGTAATCCATTGCATGGGTCTAATGTATTTGAAAATCAAAGTTAATAGAAAAACGAATATACCCCATTCTAAAACCATCCAAGGATTAAAAACAATCATGAATCCAAAAATAGTTGAAAAGCCATTTCCACCTTTTAAACCAAAGAAAATAGGATAACAATGACCAAGTAATGACATTGTGCCTGCTAAACCAATAGCCCAATTTTGATATTCTTTGAAATTAACAGTTGTAGAAACAATAGCTGGAATTAAACCCTTCGTACAATCAAGAAGCATTATAAGAACTCCCCATTTTCCCCCAAGGTTTCTTCCAGTATTATAAGCCCCGGGATTTCCGTCACCAAGTAAGCGAATGTCTTGTTTGAGTTTGAAGTAGCTTATTATTATAGCCCAGCAGACTGAACCATAGAAATACGAACCTAATCCTAAAGTTATCAAACCAGCTATTATACTTGGTTCCAAGATACATCCTCCACAAATAATCTGTAGTTATTTTCTTCTGCAATTTCATTAGAAAAATTCAATGCATTAATAAGGTACCACTTACAAGCAGCACAATGTTTCAAACATTGATCATACATAACTGTTGCACCAATGGTATAGATTCGATAGATTAGATAATCGAATAGATGGTAATTTGATAGCTAATTTATGTCGAACTTATTTAAAGATTTAGCACACAATATAGCTTTGTTAATTAGTTACTTCTTTATCTTCTAGAGAATCATCGTTTTGATTGTTATTATTGAGCCATAGTTCAGGACCGCGTAGTAAGGAAAGGATTATTGCTATAGCTATAAAAACACAAAGAAGTCCAAACAAAATCTTAATTGTAGGAATGTAATTTACTTCTGCTAACGTATCTGATATTCCTGTGTTTTTCATAACTATATCCAATATAATATAGAAAACTGTCGTTGATAATGCAGTTCCTATTGTATAACCAATATTTCTTGATAGTTGTAAAAATCCGCTAACTACTCCTAACTCATCTTTTGGAACACTTGACATTACAGAGTTGCTATTTGGTGAAGTAAATATTCCAATAGATAGTCCAATAATAGTTGATATTAAGACATAGAACCAAAGTGGTGTCGTAAATGAAATTAGAAGAGCACCAACTAATAAGGCTATAAAAATTAGACCAAGTCCAAATGAAGAAAGAATTCTTGAATCTATTTTGCTTGAGATTTTACCAGAAATTGGAGCTGTGATAGCTAAACCTATAGGCACTCCTATAATTACTAAAGCAATTTTTATTGTACTATAATTGAGAATGTCATTCATGTAAAAAGGTAATTGAAAAGCAACTGAATTTAAGGCTATGTAAGTTGCTAGTGCACAGAATATACCAATTGTGAATTTTTTATTTTTAAATAACTTTAGATCAATGAATGGATAATCTATTCTTCTTTCCCAGAGTATAAATCCTATAAGTAACAACATACTCAATGCAAAGCTGAGTCCAGACCACAAATAAGGACGAGTAAGTTCTGTTTCTACTAACAACGTAATACTTACAACAAAAAGTGTCATGAAAACAGCGAAAATTATGGAACCAAATGGGTCACCTTTATGACCCTTTTCTAGTGATGGAGTTGCTGGTATGGCAAACTGAACATAAATGAATCCAATAACTCCTATTGGTACATTTATCCAGAAAACACTTTGCCAACCCCAATACTCAATCATAACTCCACCAATACCTGGTCCTACAACTACACCTAAAGCAGCTACTAATGCTGTAAAACCAATAGCTAATCCTCTTTTTTCCTCATCAGTAAAACGAGTAACAATTGCAGTTCCATTAGCTAAGACTCCTGCAGCACCTATTGCTTGAAACATACGTGCACCAACAAGCATAGGTAGATTAAACGATAAAGCACAAATTAATGACCCAAGAGAAAAAATTATCAAACCAATTTGAAAAACCAATTTTGTACTAAACCTATCCCCTAAATGACCTGCTACTGCAGTTAACCCAACAATAATAAGCAGATAAACAAGAACAACCCACTGAGCTCTTAGCTTAACAACTCCAAATATATTAGCTATTGTAGGAATACCAATAGTTATAATGGACTCATCTAAAGCACTCATGAACATACCTATTCCAATTGCAGTAACAAGGATGCCCATTCTAACTGGTTTGTCTTCTTGGTCTTTTATCACAGATAGAGAATTTGCATCAGTGGAATTTTCATCAAGTTCAATGGAATTTAGATCATCGCTAGCCAATATCAATCACTTGGTAAACCATGTTTGTAGTTGCTTAGCAGATTATAAGTATTTATCATATAGAATAAACATGAAAAATCGAATAGAAAAAAGAAGAAAGAAGGGGATATTTTAAGATATTTTTATGGGGTCTACTTCTTTAAATGGATCTGGACAATCAAATGGAACATCTACTGTTAATAAACCATCTTCGTAGTCAGCTTTAATATCACTTGTCTTCGCATCACATAAGAATTTTAGTTCACTTACGTACTCAATGTCCTTGCCTTTCTTTGCTCGTAGGCGTAATCCAGATTTAATTATTTGTAAGTTAATATCCTTCTTTTTCACTCCAGGAAGTTCAATGCTTATGTGATAATGATCATCACCTATATCATCACAATCACAACCGCAATCAACACATGGATGAACCCAAATTAGTTTTTTTTCTTTGTCAGCCATAAGAATTAATCCTCCTGATTTGTTAAATCAGAAAATATTTTTTGCTAATTTAATTATCATTTGAAAAATTAAAATCATTGTGAATTAGAGAGTTATGAAAAAAGGAGTATTTTTCTTAAAATCAAAATAAGCAGGAATGAATTCCATATCACACAACCTTTTTGAAGATTCCATCTTATGTAAATTTGTTCAAACTAAATAGTGAATTTTGATTAAAAGGCGACAGGAGCTCTAAATCATGACTGAATCAGAAAATGAAATAGAAATGACAAAAGCTGATAAGAGAGCAAATAGACAAGAAGAAAGAGCAAAAAGAAAGAAGGAAAGAGAAGAAAAAAGAAAAACCAGAAAAAAATGGCATCCTCTAAGCATTCTAAGAGTAATTGGACTCTTCTTCCT
>JAUVZH010000118.1 GCA_030602675.1 Candidatus Heimdallarchaeota archaeon
CTTGAGGATTACCATAAGTCGATTCCATAAAGAGTGCTTCTAATCTTGGAAACCTTGACATAGCAGGATCCAAAAGGTTAGTTTGTCTATATTTGAAATCTTGTGCTATTGCTAAGTTATAGAGACCATTACCAATATGCAAATGTACAATTGCAGATCCAAGAATATGACCTGCATTGTGCAGTGTTAGTCTGACATCTGGTGAAATATCTGTTACTTCACCATAGCTTAAAGGTATCGTATGCATAACCAAGGCTCTAACATCTTTAGAGCTATATGGTAACATCTTACCTTCCTTTTTCGCTACATCTAAATAATCAATTTGTAAAAGGGTCATCAAATTACTAGTAGCTTTTGTTGTATAAACAGGACCCTCGTAACCATATTTGTATAAATAAGGCAAAAAGCCACAATGATCTAAATGAGCATGAGTAATTACTACTGCATCTAAATTCTCTATTGAAAATTCCTTCACATCGAGTCGTGGAAACATATCTTTTGTTGTATTTCTGCCAACATTTACTCCACAATCGACTAATATATTACTTTCAGGTGTTCGAATTAGAGTGGAACTTCGACCAACCTCTCTATACCCACCAAGTGAAGTGAATCTAACCCAATCGGTTGGGAACATTTGTTTTCTATGAATTCTTCGACCAACCTTTCTTAGAATTTTCTTGCGTTCTTCACTATTCTTGAATAATATATCTCTAACTGTTTTAATAATTCGTGATTCCAAGGGTGGAGTCCTAGAAACATTTGGTCTCCAGAAAGTCTCTGAAGTAATCTTTCTTAAAGTGGCACCATTTTTTCCGATAACTAAACCAGGTTTTACTGCTTCAATGAGTATTTCACCTATATTTGGATCAAATTGTATTTTTGAAATTTCAGCTTCTTCTGGAACCAGTTCTCGTACGGTAGCTTCGGCTTTTGCTTCAGGTTTTCTTACACTTGTGTCGGACCGAATAACTATTCTTTTTCGTAATTCTTTTGCTAACGTTTTAACTAAATCTCCATTATCAACTAAAATTTGGGGATTACGTGAATAAACTGCTACTTCTGGTCCTTCAAATTCTATTTCTGTAATATCTGCAGAAGGAGGTGTTTTTGCTAAAATCGCTGTTTTTATTTCGTTTAGTGTTTCTTGACTAATTAACATTATATCAAACTCTCTCAAAATTTCTGAGTTTTTTTTTATTTTATTATACAAATATGATTGGTTGATTTTTTCGTAAAATTCAAGTTTTTTAGGCAATCTTAGTTTCGAATTTAAATTTTATTATTCGATAAGGAATAAGGAAATTCTATACAAAATCTTGGTTCCTTACCAGTCGTCGAGATGATGGCACTAATGCCAAAAAACTCCTTATCTTATGTTGAAATTTTTTGATATTTAAAACTATTCGTAAGGAATATTTTTTTGAAACATAAAAACCCTTTGTTTAAATGTATCACACCCAATTTTGTAGAATTCTGTTATTTTTAGGTTGAATTTTGATTTGTTAATACTAAATAATGAAAAAGCTATTAAAAGAAGAAAAAATCGGAGAAACAATCGAATTACATTTTTGGTGAGCTTTTGATGTCAAATAAAAGAAAAATAGTTGAGTCAGTTCCTAACTATAGCGAGGGAACTAATGGGAAAGTCGTAGAAGCTATTGTTGATGAAATACGACAAACTCCAAAAACTAGAATTGTAGATATACAATATGATTCTGATTATAACCGAGCGGTGATAACTTTCGTCGGAGAACCAGAAGCTGTTCTACAAGCTAATATTGCTGCTTCTAAAAAAGCACTTGAATTAATTGATATGACGAAGCATAAAGGACAACACCCTCGAATTGGTGCAACTGATGTCGTACCATTCATTCCTGCACAAAATGTGACGATGGAAGAATGTGATGCATTAGCGAAAAGATATGCTGAAGCAATGGTAGATCTTGGTGTTCCTATTTACCTTTATGAGGAGTCAGCTACAAAACCTGAAAGAAAAAATATTGATAATATACGTGTTGGTGATTACGAGGGATTGAGAAAGACCATAGAAACAAATCCAGATCATAAACCAGATTTTGGACCAGCAAAGTTTCATCCTAAAGGAGGAGCAACTGTTACAGGAGCAAGAATGGCATTAGTTTGTTTGAATATTAATCTTGGAACAACTAATGTTAAAGTTGCTAAAAGAGTTGCAAGAAGAGTTCATCTAGCTTCGGGCGGGTTGGTAAACATTAAAGCAATGGGAACTGCTATAGAAGGAAAAGATTACGTGCAAGTTGGTATTAGTAATGTTAACTATAAGAAAACACCAATGTATAGACAACTTGAACTTGTTAGAATTGAAGCAGCAAGATATGGTGTTTCAGTTGTAGGAACAGAACTAGTTGGCCCCATTCCTTTAGAATCTGCTTTGAATTCCTTAGAATATTATCTGCAACTAGTAAATCCAAAGCATTTGAAAGAAGAAAATCTAATAGAACACTATTTTGATTTCTGAATTTTTAAATTGCGAGTGATGAATATACACTCGCAAAAACTTTATTTTTCTCAGCTATTTTCTATAACAATTTTACCATTCTTGACTACTTTTGATACCAAATTAATTCCAAACTGATAGGATAAGAAATAGTGATTTGGTACATCAAATATTACAATATCTGCTTTTTTACCAACTTCTATACTCCCTACTTCATCTTCACGTTGTATTGCGCAAGCTGCATTAATAGTTGCTGCAGTAAGTGCTTCAGCGGGTGACATTTTCATATTGTAACATGATAATACAATAACCATCAACATTGATTCAGTCCAGCAGTTTGGATTTAAGTCAGTCGCAATTGCAATTGGTATCCCATAATCGATCATTTTTCTCGCAGGAGCATAATCCTTTAACATTAAGCAGAAAGGTGTTCCAGGCAAGAGTGTTGCAATTACACCTGCTTTTGCCATTGATTGCAAACCAGAGTCATTAGATTGCAAGAGATGTCCAGTTTGAACAGCTTTTAATTCAGCAGCTAAAGCAGCACCATTGGTATCAACAATTTCGTCAATGTGTATTATTTTTTTAAGACCGTGATTTTCAGCAGCTAACAAAATTCTTCTTGTTTGTTCAATTGAAAATATTCCCTTTTCACAAAATACATCACAAAATTCAGCAAGTCCTTTTTCAGAAATTATGGGAATCATATCAGTAATAACCAAATCAACATATTCTTCTGTTTTTCCTTTGAATTCTGGAGGGATTGCATGCGCACCGAGGAATGTTGAAACAACATCAATGAGATGAGTTTCATTTAGGATTTTTGCTGCTTCTAATGATTTAATTTCATCTTTGGTTGTTAAACCATAACCAGATTTAGCTTCTACTGTAGTCGTTCCATGACGAAGCATTTTATCAAGGATGATTTTGCCATTGAAAACCAAATCATCTATTGATGCTTTCCTTGTTTCCCTAACAGTTTTAAGAATACCACCACCTGCTTCTAGTATTTCTAAGTATGTTTTTCCTGCTAATTTCATTGTAAGCTCATTTTCTCTTGTTCCTGCAAAAATAAGGTGTACATGCGGATCAATAAATCCTGGTGTAACCAACTTACCGCTTGCATCAATTTTCGTTGTACTAGATGTTATTTGTACTTTCTTGAGTAAATCTTTAGTTGATCCAACAAAAGTAATTTTGCCATCTTTAACTGCTACAGCACCATCATTAATTATTGCTAACTCTTCCATTTTCTTCCCAATTCTCGGAGCACCAAATTTTCTATCCATGGTGACCAATTCATGAGCATTCAGGATAACCAAATCAGCTGGTATTTTTTCATTATCCTTATTGGACATTGTACTCATTCCACATATTCTCGGTTTTCATTTGATGTAATCAACACTTAAGAAGATTGCTTTAATCAGAGGAGAAAGATTTAACAAATTTTATAAAAAACTAAAATAAGCGAAAAATTGAAAGATAACCATATATCGCTTTAATGCAGATGTTATTTGGAGATATTTGTTTTGACAGACCTAAAAAAGGAAATTGAAATTTATGGGCGTCCAATGCATATGGATTTGAAACCAGAGAAATCCTTAGCAGCTGATGAAAGTACAGAAATTTTACAATGTAAAAATTGGGATACTGAAGCAGCATTAAGAATGTTATTGAATAATCTTCATCCAGAGGTTGCTCGTAATTGGGAAGAGCTAATTGTATATGGTGGTTCAGGCAGAGCAGCTAGAAACTGGAAGGAATATCACAAGATAATTAGAGCATTAAAAGAGCTTGAAGCTGATGAAACACTTTGTATTCAATCAGGAAAGCCAGTTTACATTGCTCCAACACATGAGCAAGCTCCTCGAGTTATTATTGCAAACTCAAACCTAGTTGGTAATTGGGCTACTCAAGATTATTTTGATGAGTTAGATCGTTTCGGTCTTATGATGTATGGACAAATGACCGCAGGAAGTTGGATCTATATTGGAACTCAAGGCATCTTGCAAGGTACTTATGAAAGCTTTGCTGCAGCTGGAAAAATTGATTTTGGGTCTGATTCATTAGCTGGCAAAATAATACTAACTGCTGGGATGGGAGCTATGTCTGGCGCTCAACCAATGGCAGCTACTATGAATGATGCAGTCATTATAAATGTAGAAATAAAGGAATCTGAAATTGCTCGAAAAGTTAAGGAGAACTACTGTGATAAAATAACATCTGATCTTGCTGAAGCTGTAAAATGGGCTTTTGAAGCAAAAGAAAAGAAAGAACCATTATCAATAGGTCTTGTTGGAAATGCTGCAGATACACATCCCGAATTGGTACGCCGTGGTATAATTCCGGATATAGTAACAGATCAAACATGTGCTCATGAAGTAAAGAAATACGTTCCTAGTGGTTATGAAAAGAATTTTGTTGAATTACTTGAAAGCGGGGTTGAAATTAGCGAAGCTGAATATGTTCGTGAATCATTTAAATCAATGGCATCACATGTCAAAGCAATGATAGATATGCAAGAAAAGGGCGCAATTGTCTTTGATTATGGGAATGCAATCAGGAATCAAGTGGAGTTGGCTTTAGACATCATAAATGGAAAAGCACCTGCTGCAGCTGGCATGACTAAAAAAGACATTAATGATATGAAACAGCACTTTACAAAAATAGGTCTTGCAACTGTTAGAAATGACAAAGGTGGATATGCTTTCCCAGGTTTTGTATTAAAATATGTAAGACCGCTCTTCTGTGAAGGAAAAGGACCATTTAGATGGGCAATTTTATCAGGTAATCCAAAAGATTTGGCAGCGATAGATGATGCATTAATTTCTACATTTCCAGATGATAAACCACTAGTAAGATGGATTGATCGTGTTCGTGAAAAAGTGCCAATTTTAGGTCTACCTACAAGAATATGTTGGTTAGGTTATGGTGATCGTGCAAAATTCGGTTTGATTATTAATGATTTGATTAAGGAAGGAACTGTTACTGCACCAGTTGTCATTGGACGTGACCATTTAGACTGTGGGTCAGTAGCTTCTCCTAGCAGGGAAACTGAAGGCATGAAAGATGGCAGTGATGCTATTGCAGATTGGCCTTTAATCAACTTTGCATTGAATACTGTTAATGGAGCAAGTTGGGTTTCCTTCCACCATGGTGGTGGTGTTGGAATTGGCAATTCATTACATGCTGGAATGGTCATTGTTGCAGATGGAACTAAAGAACGAGCAAAAAGATTGCAAAGAGTATTAACTGTTGATCCGGGATTAGGAGTTGCACGTCATGTTGATGCTGGATATGACCTTGCATTAAAAGTTGCTAAAGATAGAAAAGTTAAGATTCCCAAATAAAAAATATCAGGTGTAAAATATGCTTTTAGATAAATCATCATTCGATATTGATTGCGAGAAAACTTGCAAAAGCGTTGAAAACTTCATCCAAGATATAGTGAAGAATTCGAAAACTAATGGTGTTGTGGTTGGTCTAAGTGGCGGTATTGATTCTGCTGTAGTAATGGCTTTAGCAGTTAGGGCTTTAGGAAAAGAAAAAGTACTTGGATTGATTTTACCAAATGCAAGATTAGATGTGTCTTTTGAAGATGATGCCGCAAAACATGCTAAGCAGCTGGGAATCGAAGTCAAAAAAATTTCTCTAGCAGATTTTGAAGATGCTTTCATAAAAAACGTTGACAAAGAAGTTGCTGAAAATCGACTTGCACTTGGAAATGCTATAGCTCGCTTTAGAATGATCTTGCTATATGCATATTCGAATCATTTAAACCACTTAGTAATTGGAACTAGTAATAAAACGGAGATTAAGGTTGGTTATATCACCAAGTATGGGGATGGTGGTATTGATTTTGAACCATGTGGTGATTTATATAAAACTCAGATTCGTATTCTTGCAAAGTATTTAGATATTCCAGAAGAAATCATAACGAAAGCACCTACTGCAGGATTATGGGAAGGACAAACAGATGAAGGCGAAATGGGAATTTCGTATGATAATTTAGATATCATTTTACTTGCAATAGAGAAAGGATATACCAAAGATCAGATAGTCGAAGAATTGCAATTAGAGAAAGCATTAATAGAGAAAGTTGAAAAGATGATCAAGAACTCTGAACACAAAAGAAAAATGCCACCAATTCTAGATCTTTAATCTAGGTAATCTTCAAACTTTCTTGATATTATTTAAAAGCATAGAATGAATGTCTTTTTAGAGGAAAGTTGTACAGTTCCATGTAGATAGAAGGAAGATTAACATTGGCAAAAGGAATTATCAAACCAATTGCACTTGAAGAGCTTATCTTTGGGCAGATAGTAAATTTTCAACAACCATCAACAGGTCTTATTCATATTTTTGGTGAAGCAGGTTCTGGTAAAACAATATTAGCATTACAATTAGCTATTGGTTTCTGTGATAATGGAAAGAAAGTTGTCTTTATTGATACAGAAGGTAAAGTAACTGGTTCTAAAATAAAAGATCTAGCTCCCAATAAAGATTTCTCAAGAATTAATAGTCTGTTAAAACTACATATTCCTTCTAATTTTAATGAGCAACATTCATTGATTTGTTCTCTTGAACACTTCCTTAAGAATCAAGAACTTGGATTACTTATTATCGACACGATAACTAACTTGTATCGACAGGAAGTAAATTATGGAAAAAACAAGAAAAGTAATTTTGAAAAATTAGCTTTTCAAGTAGCACTTTTAAGGAAAATATCAAGTGACTGTAAATTTCCTGTAATTCTATTCAATCAAGCAACTATGCATAAGGTTGATGAAACAGATATAATTGCTAATCTTCGTCGGGAAAAAGTAAATCCTGTAGCAAAAGCCATAATGACTTATTGGACTGATAGAGAGATTATTTTAGTTTCACATGGATGGGGTAATTATGAAGCAAGAGTCCCAAGTGAATTTAAGGGAAGAGTTAAATTTAGAATCGATACAAAAGGAATTGTTCCAGTAGAATAGTAAGTAAATAGTAGTGAATTAGCATGTCAAATGAAATCGAACCATCTGAAGATTTTACCGACGATCCAGAAGTTCTCGAAATACAGAAAAAACTCACAGG
>JAUVZH010000245.1 GCA_030602675.1 Candidatus Heimdallarchaeota archaeon
AAATCTTTAAGACAAAATAACCTTATCCAATTAAACCTTAATAAAGATATAATTATCTTTTAGTACAACCAAACCAAGGGAATTGACATCTTTGAAAGATTTTGAATTAATAAAAGCAAATTATCTCAAGTTGAGAAGTTCTTTGATAAAATATCTAGGAAACTTTAATGACGTTAGTTATTACTACCAACCTACTGATAAATCAAATTCTGTCGCATGGATAGTTCCACATGTTGTTGCTTTCGAGAAGGTTATGGTTACTGATAAAATCAAAAGGTACAAATTTAAACGGTTTATAACACAAGAAGACGTTGAAAAATATAAACCAGCAGTAGATGGTTACGCGTTTAAGAAAAAAGAGCTTATGAAGATAGAAGAGGCTATTAAATTACTGAACGAAGCTCAAAATGTATCACTTAAATTCCTTGATGACACTATTAATGGCAGTGATTCTACCATCGATGTGGATTTCGAAATCGCTTTTGATAAGTATCTGTTGAATTTTAGTCATGAAACTGAACATCTTGGTCAATTGAAATATTTACTTGGTACATATAAAAGAACAAGAATTTGATTTCTCTTTTTTTTATTCTTTCATTTTTATTAACCAATCTTTATCGAAATGCCCAATGTACATATACGCAAGTGCATACAGACCAACATGTGTTCCAATTACAGGTCCTGCTTCCTGGATTATTATATCCTTTTTCGTTGGATTATTATCTTCCATAATTTCCATTAGTGCTTGAGCATCTTCCGGACATCTGACATGCCAAATGAAAATAGTATCAGTTTCAGCATATTTTGGTACCAATGTAGCCATGTGCATCATCCTTTTCATGACTTCATTTCGACCTCCCCTTACTGAACCGTAAGAAATTATTAATCCATTTTCAAAACCAACAACTGGTTTGATTTGAAATGTTTGAGCCAAGAATTTCTTACCCCAAGAGATTCTACCACTTCTATAGGTTGCTTCTACGTTGTCCATTATCCCAGCTAACCTTGCTTTGGGGATTAATGCTTCTATTCTTTCAATTATCTCTTCTTTGCTTTTACCAGCTTTAGCCATTTTAGCTGCTTCTATAACTAATGTACCTAATGTAGAAGCTGCAACTTTTGAATCAATTAAAGTAACATCAAGATCTTCAACATAAGGTAATGCCATTCTAGCTGTATGTAAGGTAGCAGATAGTTCCCCTGAGAGAATAATACCAATAATCGTTTTTGACAGATTTGCAGCAGCTCGATAAGCATCCACGAAGAATTTTGGTGGTGGTAATGAAGTTGTAGGTAAATCTTTACTCTTCTCTAGACAATTGTAGAACTCATCCTTAGAAATAGTTCCATAATCGCCATACATCTTGTAAACTTTTTTGTCAAGAATTACTTGAAAAGGAACAACGAAGATATTATACTTTTCAATCAGATCTTTTGGTAAATCACAACTCCCGTCAGTTACAATTGCTACTTTTTGCAAAAAAGCTTCTCCCAAAATGCCAATAATTGTTTAATTTCGTATATCTTTAACTTGTAAGATAATAAAATTATTGCAGAAAAAGGGATAAATTTCTTTCACCTATACTTATTACCCATAAGCAAATTGATTATAGAGAAATTGCACTTCTGATGATTTTTAGCTTGTTATTCTTTCAATTCTTTATAACGAAAACAATCTATTGTATGATCATTAACCATACCAACTGCTTGCATAAAAGCATAAATGATGGTTGGTCCCACAAAATTGAAACCTCTTTTTTTCAAGTCTTTACTAATTTGCTCAGATAAATCGGTCTTAGCAGGAATCTCTTTAAGAGATTTCCAAGCATTTTGTATTGGTTTATTATCAACGTAATTCCAGATATACTTGTCAAAGGTACCATATTCTTCTATTATTTTTAGCAACGCTTTTGCATTTTTGATTGCTGAATTAACTTTCAATCTATTTCTCACTATACCACTATTCTGTAATAATTCCTCCACTTTCTTTTCATCGTATATTGCAACTTTCTTATAATCAAAATTGTCAAATGCTTCTAGGTAATTTTCACGTTTTTTGAGTATAGTTCTCCAGCTTAATCCTGCTTGTGCACCCTCCAAAATTAGGAATTCAAATAGCACTTGATCATCATGAACCGGAACACCCCACTCTTTGTCATGGTAGTCGCAATATAGTTTATCTGTTCCACTCCATTCGCATCTTTTTATCATATGATTTTCCCACCAATGATTTACTATTCATCAGTTTCTTCATAAAAGTACTCGATAAAGGGCAGAAACTGATTCATATCTTGTTCTTTGTCAAGATTTTGTTTCTTTAGCTTGTGCAGCATTCGATATTTTTCTTTTGACACTATATTCCCTAATCCTCTCTTCTTTGCTAGTTCTTCTATCTTTCTTAGTTTGTGTTTTGTGATAACCCAAACCAAGAATTGGGAAAGGTACTTTAGAGCCAATTGTCCTCCAGGACCATTTAGCACAGTATCAAAACCATGATTAGCCCAGGGTAAATCTAGCATAACGCTCTCAATTCCCAATGTTTGTAATTTGGAATATAGTAACTTTGATTGTTCAGGTGAAACCAATTTATCCTTCTCACCAGTTGCTAGAAAAACGGGAGGTATTTCTTTACAATTTATTTCAGACAAATAGGAGGTTGGTGAAAATACTTGATAGAGATACTGAAATTCTTCTGGTGTTCCACCTGCTCCCTTATACAACAGATACTTCAATAGATTTTGTTTCCCATAGTAATCATAAAGTTTAGTGAAATTAGTTACAGGATAAAAAGCAGCTACTCCAAGAATTTCATGCTCCTTAATTGACCCATCAGAATCCTTCAATTCGAGGAATTTCCCTAAGCAACTAAATGCTGTTATGAGAGCAAGATGTCCCCCAGCTGATCTGCCAAACAAGAACAATTCTTCTGGAATGCCATTATAAGTTTCTGCATTTTTACTTGCGAAAACTATTGATGCTCTAATATCTGCAACCATATCACAAATTATTAGATCCTCAATCAGGGAGGGTTCTTTCTTGATAAAGCTTAATGGTGCTAAGCGATAATCGACATTAAAAACTACGTAACCATAATTAGCTAATAATTTGCAAATCCTATCACTTCTAGAAACATCCTTAGAACCAATGACAAATCCACCTCCATGTATGAAAACTATTGTTGGAAACTTTCCACTACGTTTTGGATAATGGATGTTTAACTTCAATTCTTGGTTATCTACTTTTTTAAAAACAACATCCTTTATTGTTCCAACCTTTTTATCCAATGCTTTAGTTCTCACACCAATAAAATAGTGAGATAATCGGAATCTAACATTTTTTGAGAAACGTGAGCTAATAAAAGGATCAACGTAGTCTAAGTAATCTTCTCCTAGACTGTTTTCCATTGCTTTTTTTAGATAGGTATTTGTGGCATTAACCTCAATAAAAGGAACAAATAATCTCAGTATCGTGAAGATGTTTAATCCTAAACTAACTCCTATGAAAATAACACTTAGAGTATCAAATGGAACTAGGTAATTTCTAATTAGGAAATATACTGAAGCAATTACAAAAGAGATTGGTATCCAAGAGATCCATAAGCCAATCTCTGACAACCAAAGTCCAATAAAAGTAGCAGAAATGAGTACAAAGATTAGGAAAAAAACAGAAGCTACTATTAGAAAACTTAATGCCAATATATCCATTGATTTTATCCCTACTTGCTCTATTCTATACTTTGCAGTTTTGAAAATATTAACTTTAACACTAGTTCTGTTGATGAGTAGATTTCATAATTTCTTTCCAGATTGATATTTGGTTGAAGGCTCTGCTATGTTAATGAGAATTTGTTTTAAATCTTCATTTGATTTGCCCTTTTTGATCTCTCTTAGTAGTCGAAGTTTCTCCTTTGAAAAAACATCATTCAGATTTTGTTCTTCAGCCAGCTGTTCTATTTCAGCTATTATTCTTTTAGTTAAAGTCCAGACAAGGAATTGACTCATATATTGGAATATCAATTGTCCTCCAGGTCCATTTATCACAATGTCAAATGCATGATTCGCCCAAGGTAATTCCAAGAAAACACTATCTATACTATGCTTTTGTAACTCATCAAACAACTCCTCAGATTGGTAAGCATCCACGATTCTATCTTGTTTCCCTGCTGCTAAAAATACAGGTGGAATTTTGGAGACACTTTCATCTTTAATATAATTAATGGGTGAAAATATACGATACAGATTACGTGAATCTTCAATTTTTCCGCCTGCTCCTCTATAGAGAGCTTGTCTTAGTGGTGTTGGTCCATCATAGAATTCATTTAGTTCTTCTAAATCTGTTATTGGATAAAAAGCAATAACACCTGCAATATCAGTATCACTCACAGAGCATTTTACTCCTTCCATTTCAAAGAATTTTTGATCACAACTAAATGCTGTAAGCAACGCAAGATGCGCTCCTGCAGATCGTCCAAATAAGAATAGATTGTCTGCTGAACCATTGTATTTCTGTGTGTTTTTCTTGGCATACAAAATAGCAGATCTAACATCAGAAACCATTTCTCTAATCGTTGGAGAATCATGAGGAATTTTGTTTAATGTCTCGAATGTTGGCTCCGGTGCTAATCTATAATCTAAATTAAACACTACATATCCCAAATAAGCTAATCGTTTGAGAATTCTCAACTCAAGGAATCGATCTTTAGAACCTTTCATCCAACCTCCACCATGAATATAGATAATTGTTGGATAGATTCCTTCTTTCTTAGGATGGTAAATGTTCAGTTTCAATGTTTTATCTTCAATTGTCCTATATGGTAGATCTTCTACAGATTCAACATGGTTTTCAAGTCGTTTATAGTGAATTCCTGAGAAATAATGAGATATTCTGAATCTTACCCCTGTGAAAAATCGTGATTTTATTGAAGGGTCAATATAAGCTAAGTAATCATCACCAAGTGAACTTCTCATTGCTTTTCTAAAACGTCTATTTGTAATTGAGACATTGAAGAAAGGTATCATTAATCTAATGTAAGAAATGAAATTTAATATAGTACTAATTAGTAGGACGAAAAAATCCCATCTTGGATGTGCTAGTTCAGAGAAGGATATCAAATAAGGAATTGAAATTATTATTAATGATAATGGT
>JAUVZH010000093.1 GCA_030602675.1 Candidatus Heimdallarchaeota archaeon
TAATCTTCCACAAGATTTGACTATCTATGGGTTTATTGTTGATATTACACCAACAATAAGAGAAGACATAAACTTCTACATTAGAAGTAGTACAACAGGAGCAGATATACGATCCGGAACAATATCAGGTTACATAGCGAATAATGCTCACATTACTGGTCAACTTCTACATGTTCCTTTTGAGTACAGTGGCGGTGCTGCACCATTAATATTAGATGCACTTAACAGTTACTATTTTCTATTAGAACCAACAGTATCAACATCTGACACTTTCTTTGAACTAACTGAATCATCTGATGTACCAAATAATGTTCGGGTATATGAATGGTGGAATACTTATTATGCTGAAGTAATGACTGATGTAAATTTCTATTTGATTACTGACATTAATACAATTGCCAGTGATATTTCATTAAACAGTAGTGGTCAAGCTACGACAGCTTGGACAGCATCAAATCAAGGCAATCATTCTTTATTAGCTTGGTACAATAGAACAATATTCTATTCAGAAAGCTATGGTTCTGTTTTGAGATCTATTGTTCCTACAACTGAGACATTATTAGTATCTGTAGACCCAATAACAACAGAATATATGGATCCAGAAATTCTGCAAGCGGTAGTATTGGTCGATCCGGTAACACCTGCACCAGATAGAACAGTGACTTTTCTAGCAAGTGAAGATTTGCTAAGTTGGACAACAATTGGTTCTGCAGTAACAGACGGAAGTGGTATAGCAACATTAGCACATCAATTTGATTTAGAACCAAACAGCTATACATTGAGAGCAAAAGTAAATGAATTTTCATTAGCTGATACTACTTTGATAATTCAATCAGAACCTATTACCTGGAATTATATTGATTTCAATGGGCAATTTAGAAACAATCTTGGTTCTCCAACAACTACTCATTTCAATACAACTATCCAAGTAAAAGATAATGAAGGACTTGATGTTCCAAACATGGACTTTGAGTTATGGTATTATTTAGATGGTGATTATGAGCGTATACCACACTATTATACAACAAATGCTTCAGGAATGGCAGTTGTTGATTTTGCAATTGATGATTTCTTAGCGGGTCATCATGTGGCAACTCACTATTTCTGCCCTGCGGATTATGAAAAAGGTTACTTAGGAAATTCCAACTATGGTGATACGATTATAGATAAGGGCAATCTTGAAATTAATATTCAGGATTTCTATGTCGAATGGGAGGAAGATGTAAAACTATATGCTCAAGCCTTATCTTTAGATGAGGGTTGGGAAGGATTAACGATAAGATTTTCCTATTATACTGATTCACAATGGACTATCTTAAGTGAAACAATTACAAATTCATCAGGATACGCTGAGATTATTTGGGCAGACATGCCTTTGATTGCAGGTGCATATTTAATTAAAGCAGAGGCTTTGGAAAGCTCACTGTTTTATGCAGCAGAGAACAATGCTAATCTCTTTGTAGATAGGATAGCTTTAATACTATTCATCATTAATGAAGGAGAAGCTAGGGGGAATGGTGAGGAAATAGACTTAGAATATAGTAGCACAATGGACATTCTTTTTTACGTTACATTTGAAGACTTAACACCAGCAGCAAATATCGATATTGAGATAAGTGGAAGGCTACTTGATGAGATGTTCTATAGAAGTATGGGGTTTGTGACAACAAATGGAACTGGTTATGCTCACTTCAATAACTATGAGAACATGACTTTAGTTGGGTATCAATACCTCTTCATAGCAGAAATTTATGAAACAGGTGAACATGAATCTGCTCAACTTTATTTCAAGATTAATTTAATCAAATGTACACCAATTATTTATCTTGATAATCATCAAGGAGAAAAAGGTTCCAATACAGAAATAATTGCTGAAGTGAAGAACTCAGAAGGTAATCCATTAAGATATGTTCTATTGGAGTTCATAATAGATGGGCTAACTTTTTACGGAACTAGTGATTACTATGGGTTTGTTAGGGTATTAGTTTCACCTCAAATTACAGCCGGGGAATATATTCTCTATTGCTCTGTAGTTGAAGATGATAAATACAATCTAGCTCAAATGAATGCTACCTTCCTTCTAACAAAAGGTATGCCCTATTTTACACTTTATGACTCTCACGCAATTCTTGATGGATACATAACAATTTACGCAATTGTTCAAGATTCATTAGGAAGACCAATACCCGATTTAACTGTGACTGTTTCATTCCTTGGATGGAGTGAAGTACTAACATCAAATGTAGATGGTATAATCGAATATACCTTCATAGCTACAGGTTATGATCTTGGATACTATCTCTTGGTTCTCTCATTCATTGGAAATAATGGTTGGTTTGATACTACGGTAACAAGTAATGTTTTGATTTATGAGTACTATTCAAACATCGAATTACTGTTTACAATTGTAACTTGTACATATGGGGAAGAAATTCTATTAGAAGCAAAACTTGAAACAATAGATGGTATACCACTTGAAAACAGGATCATTCAATTTATGATTCGATGTGAAAATGGAACAATTATCTTGTTAGGTGAAAGTTTTACTGATAGTAATGGAGTAGCACAATTAACAGCTGATATGTCGATTATTCCAGGTTCGTATGATCTGGGGGCTTTATATCTCGGAGCAATTGATTATGGACCATCAACACAATATACATCGTTAGTAATTCAGAAATCACAGGTAATTTTAGTTGGTAATGATTTTAATGCCGTTAAGGGTTCGACTACCACTTTCCGAATCACTTTATTAGATCAATTTGGTCAACCTATTGTTCTTGAGAAAGTTAAAGTCTATATATGGATAAACAATACTTGGATGTTTTTAGGGGAATTTACTACTGATCAATATGGATATGCTGATGCTTCAATTTTCATTCCTTTTGCATATGGAACTTATACTTTGAAGATAGAATTCAATAGTAATAGCTACTATAGTAGCAATTATCTGAATATTGAAATGAATGTAATTGCTGCTCCACCAAAAATCAATCCAGATATTATAGTTGATGTAAATGATCCAGTTGTTGACCATCAAGATGTAACAATTGATGTTACTGTAACAAATGCTATCAGTGGTTCTGTAATAACTGTTTATGTTTATATTAATGGAGTTTTCAATGGAACATTTCTAGTAGTCAATGGATTAGGTGAATTCTATTGGCGACCTGATGCTATAGGTTCGTATAATATCACTTTTATTACGACTGAAGATTCAATTTATTTCGCAACATCTGATATGATTACAATCGAAGTAATTCAAAATATTCCTCCAGAATTGATAACCTACTCTTTTGAGGATTATATTTGTGAAGGAGATCCATTTAACATTGAAGCAAATTTCAATGATATCTCTGGTGTGGCATATGTTTGGTTTACAGCAAATGGAACAAGATATGATTTGATTTACAATGGAAATGTTCATGCTTCAACAATTAATCAATTAAGAGAAGGCATTTACAATATAGTTTTGTTTGCTGAAGATTATCAAGGATTCATTTCAAATTATGATGTAGGACCGCTACATGTTTTACAAAGAAAAACACAAGTAATGAAGTATCAATACAATTCAGTTATCATTGAAGAAGGTCAAGAATTTCGGTTGGAAGCTTTAATTTATTCAGAAAAGACTCTAACAAGTGTTTACCTCATCATTAATTCAACAGAATATCTAATGACCTTGGGATATCAAATTGATAACCACAAAAGTGTATGGTACATCAGTATTGATTCTCTAGAAGTTGGAAGTTTTGAAATAAAGATCAAACTAATCGAGGATTCAAGCAATGTTTACATAAGTGAACTAAGTGATGTTCTCATTGTTATACCAAATGCTCCTCAATTAAATTCCTATGATTGGTACATTGAATCGAATAAAGATAGTGACTATATATCAGGAAATATAACTATCAGTTCGTATTACTCAATAGATATCATTGAAGTTTGGATAGATGGACAACTAGTAACTCTAGTAAAAATTACTGATGGTATCTATAACTTCTATGGATATGTTTCTCACGCAAAAAATCATGTTCTGAAAATAAGAGTAATTGATGTTATGGGTAGAGAACTTAATGATGAAATAACTTTAGATAATCCTTCTAATTCACCCATATTAGCCATCTCTTTGGCAGTTTCTATTGTAGTTCTACTTGCATTGATTGTAGGAGGTTTCTTTGCATTTTCCAAGTACAGAAATAGGAATCAAGACATAGATTTCTCATCTGAAGTAAATGTTCCTGATATTAGTGATGAGTTAATTGATACATTTAATGATGAACTGTCAATTATAGATGATGATTTAGAGGAAGAAATTACCGCACCAGAAATTGACCTAACCAGACAACCAAGAGTTGTTCGAGCTGAAATAGCATGCCAAGATAGTTCATTGGAAGAGGAATACCTCAATCCTGATTTGGAACCAATACATATGGATGCTGAACCTCACCTCGCAGAGGTAAAGGAATATATTGCGAAAGTTAAAGACGATGGTTTAATTCCTGCGGAAAATGTGGAGATAGTGAAATCAATTGACGATCTTTCAAGTTTAGCAATAGAAATTGATCAACGATTATTACCTGAAGATGAACTGTTAAAGAGACTAGCTGAAAAAGAGAAAGAAGCTGCTGCAAACCCAACAATTCCAAATTTAAAAAATATCACAGAAGAAATTGAGCAAACATTTGCTGAATAAAAACAAGGAGGATAAAGTAATTCCTAAGAAATCTACTTTCAAAAAAGCTTCTCGCACAAGTAAAAACATGTTGGTACACTTTACCATATTGTGCTTAATGATTTCTAGCTTAACTATATCCATAGACAAAGTATCTTCTGAGAAAAATAAATCGGAAATGTTACACTCTGTAAGTAGTTTACAAGAATACAGCTTTATTGAGCTTGGAATATATATTGAACCATTAAGCTGGGAAAACTTGGGTTCATTTCAAATTTCATTAAATGAAACTTTTGATTTAGATAATGTTGGTCCAGTAATGATTATTTTAGATTTTACCTCACAAGGAGATATACCTGATAGCCCAGGTTATCAAATAAAAGGTACATTTAACTTGTTAGATTTTGAATCAGAAATAAGTCGATCTATAATATCCTCTGATGATGAAGAATTAGTACGACAAATAGTCATTCCTACGGATAGTGTAGGCAGGTATTACAGCAATCAAATGGAGTTAAACATCAGCTGCCTAAATGAATTTTCTAGTTTATCTTCAGGAACGCTTGAGATAAAAGGCTCTTCTAGAGTATTAATTAGTGATGTTTTACTTATTGAAAACTTTGATAATTACCCAACACAAGTGTTTCCTAAGAACCAAATAGGTGTCTCTGATATTGGGGGATTAACACTTTTTAGCTACATACAATTCACCATTGAAAATGAAACTCTGATCAATGTTGCAAAATACAGTTTGAATCTAACAATTAGATTTACAGGGGATGTCAGAATTTCATTAACATTGTTCGATAATAATAGTGTAGCTAGTCCCTTTACAAAAAATCAAACCATATTTAACATAATTACCGCAACAGCAGAATTTCAACCATCTCTGGGAGTTAATTATTATTCAATTGGTTTGTCGATTTATGGAGATAGCCTTTGGGGTACGAACTTTAATGCTACCTTTGTAAACTGCTCTATTAACTTGATAGAAACTACAGGCGGTTTTGGATTATTTAATTTAAATATACCATTCTTTCAATGGCCTTCAGTACCTATTGTAGGAGTAGTTGCATTGGTACTCTGGTTTTTGCCATATACTTTGTTTAAGTTTCGCAAATGGCAAAAATCAACTAAGGAATTCACTTTCACATCTCTTGATGATGACCTTGATATTGTTGATCCTGAGGGAATTGCTACAGATGATGATCATGATGATATTAAGGATGCTTTTGATTTTGTGTAGGAGGATTTGAATTGAATAGTGACCAATCAATAATAATTGATAACCCAAATATCGCAGCAGATGTAAATTTAGCAGAGAAGAATTTTAAAGATAGATTATTAAAAATCCTATCTTATCTAAAACCAACCATTATCAATACATTAATCACATTTACTGCTTTTATTATAATAATTGCAATAACAAAGAAATTGGGTGTTACGGTTATTATTTCTATTGCAATATATTTAATTATTTCATTATTTGTTCAAACTCTTTATAGTGATAAATTAAGGAATAGATTTAACGGTTTTTCATCAAAGAAAAAAAACATACCCACAATAATTACCTCAAATAATAATTCCATAATGTTGTTAGCTAAAAACAAAACACTCATTGGTATATCATTACTAAAAGCAGAATGGTTAGAAAACTACCTCAATCTAAATCCTGTTTGGGATTTATTGCAACAAGAAGGTGTTCAAATTCAAGATTGCCGAGAAGGGTGTTTCTTTGTTATAAGAAAAAACATCGAATTGAAAAGAAATGATACATTTCAAAATAATGCAATAAAATTAGTAAAAGAAATAGAAAAAACCATTCTTCTTCTAAAGAAACGATTTGATATTGAATATGATAATCTGAATTTGTATTTAGTAAAAGGACAAGAAATTATTCTAACAACCATAAATCTTGGTTTGTATCCAAAGAAGTTCGCATCAAACCAAGAGATTTCTGATGAAGATTTAGATTATATTAGAACATCCTCTCTAGATGTAAAGGATGTTGGTGTTGAGTAAAAAATTAATGAAAAAAATCAAGGTGCTAAAGAAATGGTTCAAACATTTAATTTGGAAATATTGTATAAAGCAATAGAACTTTTATTACTCTTTTGGGTTTTAGGTTTGCTATTCAAGTGGATTCTTACGTTTATATTTGGTGATAAGGGAGCACGCATAATTGGTTTTCTAGGTTATACAGTCAATTTTGCTTTGAAAAAATTCATGCTATCAATAATCTTCAAAATAGAAGTATATGAATCGGATCCATTCAAACTGAAATTCAAATTTGATAAAACTGATAGATGGGATGTTCTATTTACCTCTTTAGTTTTAGCACCTATGGGAGTTGGTTTGCTTTTAGGAACGTTAATCGGGACATTGGGTTTGTTAATGGAAGATAGTTTAGTAGTAATGTCAATTCTTCTTTACATCATAGGATTTCTCATTGCAGTCAATTCAATACCTTCCTTCCAAGATGTTAAAGAATTAAAAGAATGTTCGGTTAGGTCCATTGTAATTTGGTTTGTTATAGCTACAATCTTATGTGCGATACTCGCTTCTATTTTAATACCTTTTATGGAAAATGCTTTGGGGGTAATAATTGCTGTATGTAGTGGAATTATCTTAACAACTATTATGACATTTTACATACCCCCTCTCTCTGATAAAATGACTAGTGATGAAAGCACTTCATTAATTGGAGGAACGGTTGATTTAGATGGTTAAGCAAATACTAGTGAGTACAAGGGAAACAAATAGAGAATTTATTCAAAATGGGAAAATTACTCACGTTTATGGTCCACCAAAGATAGGAAAATCTACTCTTTCAGCAAATCTTGCTTTAGAATTAGTGAAAATCGGTAAAAAAGTAAGTATCATTTCCACTGAAAGACCTATAGAAATAAGAATGGATTCTATGATTGAAGCTAATACTAGATATTCCATTGATTTACTTGAAAGTATTTTGACATCAGAGATTTTTACATTCACTGAATTGATTGAATTAATCACTAATACATTACCTAATTATGAGCTAAAGGTTGATCTGCTTATTATTGATTCCTTAACTGCCTGTTACAGACAGAACCCAGGTCCTATAAATTTAACATTGTTAAGAAAAGCACTAGCTTCTTTGCAATCAATGGCAATTAAGAAAAACCTAGCAATCATGTTTACAAATCAAGTTGCTTCTCTTATGAATGAATCAAATGATTACCGACCAGTGGCATCTGCAACAACAAGGAATTATAGTGATATTACAATTCGACTTAGCCGAAAAAATGATGGAAGAACAGAAATTTCTATTGAAGATATTTTTGGTGAAGAGATAGAAGTTTTGAATCCAGCGTTTACTATTACTGAAATTGGAATTGAAGAATTTGATCAGTTATTTATTATTCCTGAAGAATAGCTGAATTACTTGTATTCTTGATTTGATAATTTCACAAATTTCTGACTTTTCTTAGGACCTAAACCATCAATCTTTTTTAGATCCTCTTCTGATGCGTTAACAACATTTCTTATTGAACCAAGGGATTCAAGTAAACGTGAAGCTAATGTTCTATTGATCCCTGGATATGAACTAATGATCTGAATTACATTTGCATTAGGGTTTGATAGTTTTATTGCCTTTCTAATCATTGGTTTTCTTTTCTTTATTTTTTGTTCTCTTAATGCAATTCTTTTTAGGATAGTTGCAGTTTCTTCTGAATTTTGAGTTTGTAGTATGGAAACGCCAAAATCTATCATAAATGATGATAATGCTCCGGCTATAGCTTCAGGATGTATTCCACCAGTTGGAAATCCTTCAATTAGTAAGATGGGAATTTGATAGGCATTTGTCAGTAAACCAATCTGTTCAAATAATCTACCATCAATAATTGAAGATAACAAATCT
>JAUVZH010000315.1 GCA_030602675.1 Candidatus Heimdallarchaeota archaeon
TATCAAGATGAAATGCTACGATATTCCCACCAACTTCAAACTTGGATGTATTTATTACATCTATTAAAGTAGGCAGATATCGTTTATGGATTAGCTTTTCATTTATGGGAACTTCTGTTATTGCACCAGATTTGATCTTACTAATAAAATATTGAATCTTTTCTATATTTTTAATGACAGTTAATATTGTTTCCTTCAAAGAAACTTTAGAAAAAGGTAGCTTAGTTATTTCCATTTTTTCTAGGTTCAGTTTTGTTAGGAAATCAACATCTAATAATTTCCAAATATCATTTGATATCTTTCTTAATCCTTCTGATTTCATTTCACACCTAAAATACATCTTAATAGAAATTTCTTTGAGAAGATTTGAAAATAAGGTATTAGTCTTATCACTTAATCCGGCAATTGGAGTTGGTAACCAAACCAAATTAGGAATAAATGAGAAAAGCTTTGGATTTTCAGTGGTATTTTCCCATACATGACATGCTACAAAACCAGTATATGGTTTATGTTTGAAATAATAGCTTGAGTTTTTTACTTCAGATCTTCTTATAAAATCCTTAATATCAGTATTATCATCTATAACATAACCATTTTTATTTGCTGAACCCCAGTTATCTTTTTTATCTTTTTTCAATCTATCATATGACGATGTACGTTCTCTTACAGAATAAGGTAAGATAATTGGTAGATTTATGTAAAATTCTGGTTCTAACCATATAGATAAATGCTGGATAATTTCAGTGTAATATTCCTTTACGAAAGACTTTTTTTCATTATCTAATAAGAAATTTTGAAATCGTTTTGCGCTACCACCAACGATTCCTTTTGAAAGCATTAATCGTTTCATTTCAGGATTATTTTTAAGAAAGTTTGATAAATGCCAATGAAATGCTTCAAAACCAACATTGGTCATTTTACCAATTTGCTCATCTTTAAAATTGCTTAAATTATCCACCAGATTTCCCTTCGATAAATATCTCTACACACTAGATTCAGTCTTTCATGTCACTTAATATTTATTAATACATTAATAAACTATTATTTTTGAGTAAGTATTAGAGCATCTGACAATCTATTTACATACGGAGTTTAATTAATGGATGTAGAAAAGAAAATAACAAATGTTTTTACAAAAAAAGTAGTTGATTCAGAATGGTCCTTTGAAAAGACCAAACCTTCAGATAGAGGAAAATGGACACATGGTTATCACCGATATCCTGCAAAATTCATTCCTCAAATTGTTGAGAAATTATTTGATGAATATATAAAAAACTCTGGTGAAGTATTAATTAATGATCCTTTCTTTGGGTGTGGAACTACCATAGTTTCAGCAATATCAAGAGGATTTCATGCAAGTGGTACGGATATCAATAAAATTGCTCATCTAATTGCTAAAGTAAAGGTAACTCCTCTAGAACCAAAAATAATAAACAAGAAAGTAGAGAATTTCTTAGCTATTGTAAAAACGATTGATTCATCACAAGAAACGTTACTTAAGCATGAGCATTTAGATCCATTAATTCCGGAGAAGCATATTGAGAGAATCGATTATTGGTTTGACGAATCAACGAAAAATATTCTTGGTAAGATTCTTAGGTTAATAAACTTCGAAAAGGATGAAAATTGTAAGAATTTCTTACTGGTAGCTTTTAGTCATTGCTTAAAAAATTGCTCAATATGGTTGCAAAGTAGCACGAAACCCACTAGAGATATGAAAAAGAAGATTCCAAAACCATATGATGTTTTTAAACGCCATTTAAACAAAATGCTGAGAGGGAATCAAGCATTCTATGATGTTGTACCAAAGAATGTAAACAAAAATATCAATGATTACGTGAACATCATAATTGATGATGCTCGACAGCAACCTGTCCAGGATAATACTGTTGATTTAATTGTTACTTCAAGTCCATATGTTACAAGTTACGAGTATGCAGACATACACCAGCTTTCAACACTCTGGTTAGATCTCTCAGATAATTTAACAGAATATAGAAAAAAGTTCATTGGAACAGCACACAAGAAATACGAAGGAAAAGAAGTCAAAAGTACAATAGGTAGAGAGATCGTAACTAAACTTGAAACTAAAGATAAGAAACTGGCTAAAAATGTTCAAGCCTATTTCATTGATATGCAAGAAGTATTTGATGAAAGCTTCAGAATCTTGAAGAAAGGTTGTAGATGTTGCTTTGTAATTGGAAATACGAAGCTAAGAGGAGTGGAAATTCTGAATTCTGAAGTCTTTGCAGAAAGTTTACAGTATTCAGGGTTTGAATTCGATAGATTAATCAAAAGAGAAATACATTCTAAACTTTTACCACAGCTAAGAGATGAGAAAACAGGTAGGTTTGCAAGCAATGATAATGCTGATTCAGTGGCTTATCCAGTAGAATATATCGTAATTGGTTTGAAAAGGTGAAATAAATGAAATTTGAAGATATAGCAAAAATGTACGAAAAGTATAAACAAGAATATGGGAAAGAATCTTACAAATATATTTCCAAATTGCTTTCAGAAGCAAAAATAAATCATAAAAAAAATTGGGAGAAAAAACCTACAAAAAAGGGAGATCATGAACAAAGCTGGAGAGCCTTTAAGGGAAAGAATCTCCAAAAACTCATTCTACATATGATCAAATTGGAAGTTAAACAGTTAGGACTAGTTGGGATTGATGGAGACAAAATAGAAAGAGCAAAAAAATTATCTTTTGAATTAGATAAAGTCAAAAGAAATCTAGCGATTGATTATGGAGAATTCGGTTTACACTTACCGGATGTAGATATTATTATTTATGATCCAAGAAGTTTTAACATCATTTGTGTAATTTCAAGCAAAGTAACATTAAGAGAGAGAATAGCTCAAACAGGTTATTGGAAATTAAAACTACAGCAAAGTGAAGTAACAAAACACATTAAAGTCTATTTCATAACACCTGATGAAGATGGAACGCTAACTAAAATAAAACCAGTAAAGAAAGGAAGAGCTATTGTTGAAGTTGATTTGGATGGTAGTTATATACTAACAGAAGAAAAAATCGAAGAAAGCGATAAAGTAAAACTCTTTGAACACTTTATTGAAGACTTACAGTTTTTATTAAAGAATGATGAAAAGGTTAAGAGTCTTTTAAGTGACAAGCCAAAAGGAGAAATTGACAAATTTCTTTAAGAAAAATCCATTAGTCCTTTTTCATGATTAAAAGATATTTGAAACCACGTAAGTAGAAATTGTATTTCTTAGCACGATCATGCCAAATAGGAGTATTAGAACGTTGATTGTGTCTAGTAACACAGATAATATCAACAGGGGTAAAATATTTTTCAAGTATTGAATATAATTTATATCCTACAGGAGTAAATTTTTCTTTTTTTGCTTGGTCAGCAATAATCCATGCAAGATATTTCCCCTTTTTCAAAATTCGATGTAGTTCTTGAGCTACTTTTTCTAATTCTTTGTAGAATCTTGGACTTTCACAAGATGTGTGTCCGATATTGTCTGGATGATCATTATAATGTATATTATTTGAATATGGGGAATCAATGAAAATAAAGTCAACAATTGAATTTACAAGGGGTAGCTTTCGAGCATCAGCAGGAATTATGTCGTCTCTGTAGGGAACAATGTCAAAACCTAGAACTCGTCTATTCTCTTCTTTACAAACATCGATTGTTGTTCCACTTCCACACATAGGATCTACTACTAAATCATTTTCAACGGTATATCTTTGCAATAAATTCCAAATAATAAAAGCAGGAGTAACTCCAGGATATTTATTATCACCATGAGGGATTGAACCATAATTTTGAGTTGGAAAATCCCAAAGAGTTGTTGTTTCTAAAGTTAAATCTTGATCATTCATCGACAAAAATAGTATTTAGAAGTATATAAACTCAACAAAAAATAATGATACTCAGGACTCACACTTCTTCTTTAAGGTCTAGAAGTCCATTTCGGTAATGACACGCTTAGGTGGGAAGTACCTGCTGGATGGATAAAATATGATTTTTTATCATCGGAAGAATTAAAAGTCTGGAAACATAGTTTTATGCAATTTATTGAAAGGAGATAATTCATTGGGAAAAAGAAATTATCAATTGATTTTGTTAATTTTACTTGTTTCAATATTTTTCACAAGTGCTTTTACCCTAGGTGGTAATGGAATTTT
>JAUVZH010000354.1 GCA_030602675.1 Candidatus Heimdallarchaeota archaeon
TGGTAATCTCAAATATCTTGTTTTAGATGAAATTCATACTTATACTGGTAATGCTGGTGCTGATGTTGCTTGTTTAATTCGAAGACTAAAACAAAGAACAAAAACTACTGATAAAATTAGATGTATTGGTACCAGTGCAACTATTCAAGATAATAAAAAAACAGGTATTGCATCAATAATAGAATTTTCAGAAAAAATATTTGGTGAGAAATTTGATTCCGAGAGTTTAATCACTGCTACATTTATCAACCAAGAAATAAAGGAAAAAAACATTATTCGTCTACCTGATAAAATTACAATTACAGATACAGATTTAGCAAAGTTTGATGGTACATTAAATTCAATAATTCCATTAGCTGAGAAATTACTTGGTCGAACACTTACATCTTCAGAACGAAATTCCAAAGCTCTTGGAAAACTCATGCTTAATCAAGAAACGGTAATCTTTATACAAAACTCATTAAAAGAAGAAGCAAAATCTCTTAGATTTTTAGCTGAGGAATATAAAAAACAACTTAGATCTCGTGAATCAAATGAAAAACGTCGATTAGAATTAATGACAGCTTTTCTAATAGGGTCTGTGGTTCAAATTACTATTGAAAATCAAGAACGTCCTTTGCTGGTTCCTAAACTGCATGTTTTCTTCACTCAAGGTCAAGAAATATATTCTTGCATTCCTAAAGATATATTGCATTTGAGTATTGATGGTGACTTAACTTGTAAGGTATGTGAAGCGCCAGATTTCCCTCTTTACTTCTGTCGTAACTGTGGTCATGAAATTTTTAGTGTATTTATCAATGAGAATAACGTTTATCCTCGAATTTTCTATACTGAAGAACCCGGTGAGTTAGCTTATTTAACTCCAGTAACTGAAAAGAATAGTTCATTAAATATACCTGAAGAATGGCTAGATGGTAAAGATAAAATAAAAAAAACATATGAAGATGCAGAACCAAAAATAGTTTCATATTGTCCTAAATGTAATACAATTGGTTTGAATTGTGATTGTCCTGAATCTCTTGATGTTTGGAAAATTCCTTATCCTTTTCAACTATGTCCTTCCTGTGGGATCCATTTTACAAAAGTTAAGGGTGAATTTGGCAAGCTTTTTTCATTTAACTCTCTTGGTCGTAGTTCCTCTACAGATATCTTGACACTTGAGACTATTAGAAGATTAAGCGATCAAGAAAAGAAAATGATTATTTTTACTGATAATAGACAAGATACTGCCTTACAATCTGAGCATCTAAATGAATTTCAAAGAAGAACTAATTTCAGGCAATATTTTTATCATACTTTGATGAATATTCATAAAGAAAATAAGCGTGTCTCTGACATTGAAATAGGCAAAGAAATTTTTGATTATTTAGAGCGAAATAATTTACTTCCTGATTATCAAAAGGATGCTGATGATGAGTTTACAACTGCTCCACCACCAACCAGAGAATTTACCGAGTTTTTTAAATTCCTTGCTTTATCAGATATTATGAAATCTGAGTATTTCTTGGATATTAATCTAGAGAAACTTGGCATTTTACAGATAGAATATGATGGTCTTGAAAAGCTTTCTAAACATGAAGTTTTAACAAAGTTTGAAGTTTTTAAGAATTTAACTGAAGAACAAAAGTATGATTACATCAGAGGAGTTCTTGATATCTTTAGATGGTCTGGTGCACTCGCTAATGATGCATTAATTGATACTGTCAACAAATTTGAGGATTGGGAGAGTAAATTCAAAGAAGGAATTATCTTTGATATGAATAATATTCATTTTAGTCGTGTAGGATTTACTTTTGACATGCCAGTTGAGAAATATCCCATCTTTGAGAAAAGGCAAAGACTAAAATTTAAATCAATTTCTTGGCATACTACTCTTCTTATTAGTTGGACTAAGAAATTTTTTAATGTTGAGAATTTCCCTGAAGCTGATGCTATTGTAAGAAAAGTTATTGCTATTTTGGAAAAAGCGAAATTTCTGGTTACTTTTTGGACGAAAAAACCAGAGATAAAATTATATCAAATTACAGAAGGTAAAATCCTATTCACTTATAATAGTAAACAAAAATATCAAAGATGTCCAAAATGTTACCGTACATATTATTTCAAAAATTACAACAAATGTACAAAACGTAATAGTCCAGAACTAATATCGACAGAAGTCGACAAGGATCACTTTTATTATAGGTTGTATAGTCAAAATCCAACAATAGAATCAGAAATTCATGCTCGGGAACACAGTGCTCAAGTTGAGGGTCAATTACGCGAGCAATTTGAAAATGACTTTCAAGATAATTCCATTGGTTCTACTAATGTTTTAGTTTGTACACCCACAATGGAATTAGGAATTGATATTGGTGATCTTTCTGCTATACTAATGAGAAATGTTCCTCCTGATCCAAGTAGATATGCTCAAAGAGCGGGAAGAGCTGGTAGAAAAAATCAGCCTTCTATTGTTTCTGTTTTTTGTGGTAAAGGTTTCGTTAAAGGACCTCATGATCAATATTTCTACAAAGAGCCAGAAAAAATTGTTTCAGGAAAGATCACTCCACCAAACTTCTTACTTGATAACAAAAAATTATTCAAGAAACACATCCATTCTGTAATAATAGAATCATTAGCTATTAAGTTCCCATTTAAAATTGGAGAAATCCTTGATTTACAAAATGCCGACGATAATTTTCCAATCTTTGATCTGTATCAAAGAATGATTAGAGATTCAATAAAAAGTCATAGAAATGAATTAATTTCAACTGTTAAGGAAACCTTCGAAAAAGAAGTTTTAAGTTTTGCTTGGTTAGATGTTGATTTCATTTACTCATCTGTAGATAGTTTTTATTCAGAGCTAGATGCTATTTTTGACAACTTTCGAGCTATTTACAATAGATTACTTGAGGAATATAAATACCTACATGAAGAAAGTCTAAAATCAAAACATGATACTAAAGGACAGAGAGAATATATTGCCATCAATAGGAAATTAGCTGATATGCGAGAAGGTAGACGTCCTTTTGATACTTTTAGTTTTTTGAAAAATTATGGTTTCTTACCAAATTATGCTTTCCCAAGTGATTCAACATTACTCACAATGTATGATCGTGGTTCTTCAGAATATCATGATAATTGGCGTTCATCGGTCATTGCTATTCGAGAGTTTGCTCCTCATAACCATGTCTATTTCTTAGGTAGTAAATATGGTATAAATAAAGCTATGATTAAAACTGATAGAGGAGAAATAGATGTTGATCGCATATACGTTTGTGATTATTGTAATGAGATCTTAATTGATACCCATAACTCAAATGTTGATTCATTAAATAAATGTCCTACATGTAAACAAGATATTAATCTTGGTAATTTCAAATCAAGTATTCGATTTCCTCATATGTTTTCCATTTCAAAAGAGAGAATTACTTGTGATGAAGAAAATCGCCAAATCAAAGGCTATGAAGTAACAATAAATTATAGACGTAAGCTATCTAATATTGCTGAGTTTTCTTTAGGCTATGAGGATAAAGTTATTGGAACTATTACATATGAGCATAATGGCAAAATCTACATGGTGAATAAAGGAGCTCATATTAAATTGAAATCTAATAATAGAATCGAATTAAAACCATTTAACATCTGTAGTGCTTGTGGTAAATGGCTTACAGAAAGAGAATTGGTTAATCATATAGACAAATGTACTAAAAACGGCAAACAAAGAAACCTCTATGATAATTTATGGTTAT
>JAUVZH010000075.1 GCA_030602675.1 Candidatus Heimdallarchaeota archaeon
ATAACCAGGGGCTCCTGGAGCATCTGCAGCAATTGGTTTGTCAGCAAGCTTTCGTTCTTCTAATCCCTTGGCAAATACCTTCATTGGATGAATTACATCTGGATATTCAAAATAACTGAAAACATCCGGAACAAGTGGAACATGATCTCTAACATGATTTACTTCTAATTCAGGAACAAATAGACTTAGATCTCCGTTTGTTGGTAAAGTTAATGCAATTGGTCTTTCAGTTGGGATGTGATGAAAACCAACAAGGTAAAAGATGCTTCTAGTATTGAAAAAGATCATACCTTTCAAATTTTTACTCTCGAGAGTAGATCTAATTCTCTCTATTCTTTCTTTATGTTTCTTTTCTGAAATTTTTATTAAAACCAAAATTATATCTCCTTAAATTCAATCTATTCTCTTTTATTCTTTATAACAAAAAAGATTTTCTAAGATTAATCTACTTCTACTGCAGAAGATATTCTTCTTAACGACTCATTTAGAAATTCTCGATTAAATATTGTAAGCTCGATAGCTTTCTGTTTGCAGAAATTTATACAACGACCACATCCTCGACAGATGGTTTCATTGATTACAGCTTTACCATTTTTCATTGAGATAGCATTTATGAAACAAATGTCTTGTTGGCAATCACCACAACCAATACACTTCTCTGAAATAGTGATTTTTATACCTGGCATTTTGGTAATATTTCGACTTATTTTTAGGTCAAGATTAGGAAGCATTTTCCATAAACAGCAACACTCACAGCAATTACAAATTGTTAAAAGTTTGTGTCCTGGTTTTACATCTAACCATTGCTTGTTTAATTTATTTCTTCCAATTATCTGAATTAGTCCCTCTTCTCTACATTGCTTAATATATTCTCTAGCTTCATCTTTAGTTACTAATTTTCCATATGAAGGATCAATTTGCAAAACAGCTTCTCCAATAAACAAACATCCTTTATCTCGAGAATAACTCAAACATTTATTTGCTTCTCTACACAAACAAAAATTCATTTGCCAAAGATATTTTCCTTGTTCTATGAACTTGTCAATTATTTGAGATGGCACGAGTATATCTTCATTTTGAGGAATTTTCTTGTCAATTTTAATGTTCTTTGTCCATCCGTTTTTTAGTATATCATCATTCGGAATATATATGAGTATATCATCTTCGAATAGCAATTTATTAATGACATACCTAAGACCTGGAATTTGTGTTAGCTTTGCTAATATGAATCGACTTGCAAATGATTTCTTTAGTAATTCAATAGACCAACGGGGTCGCGTCATTAATATTCTTTAGTAACTTGTAATAACTGTATTTGTATTTTTTCTAACGAATAGAACAAAAGTATTTAATAGGAATGAATCAGACTTCAAGTTAGGTCATTACAATGGCAGGATATCACTTTCCGAGATAATCTTTACGATTGTTTGTTTTTCAACAAAGGAAAGTGGATTCATTGTTTTTGTCTTTTAAGCAATGACTTACATTTTCTCAATCTTTTTTTGGAGGAAAAATACTTTTGAAACAAGGTGAATGTGTTCCGTAATAAACAATCTACAGAGAAGAATAACAAAAATGAAGTGAAAGAGATTGTTAGCAAGGAAAATAATTTCTGGCAATGGTTTCTTTGGATTCTTCAAGAGGCAAGAATAGTGGACACTAGATATAGTGTCAAAGGTAGTTATGTCTGGTTAGACTGGGGCTACAAAATTTTTAGGAATATTTATTCCTTAGCACAAGATGCTTATGAGCAATCAGGGCATAACCAAATGCAATTTCCTACACTTATTAAAGAGGAGATCTTTCTTAAAGAAACTGATTTCATACGTAATTTTGAAAACGATGTTTTCTGGGTTGATCGTGCAGGTACAAAAGCGTTAGCAAAAGGCGAACGCTTAGCTCTTCGTCCTACATCTGAGCTTATTATCTATCCTATGTTTAACAAATGGATTCGAAGTTGGCGAGACTTGCCTTTGAAGGTTTTTCAAAATGTAAGTATATTTCGTTGTGAAACAAATGAAACACGACCTCTAATTAGAAATAGAGAAACTATTGGATTTATTGAAGGTCATTCTGCATTTGCCACTAAGGAAGCTGCTTTAGAATTTCTTAAACAAGTTTGGAAATTCTATATGAAATTATTCAACGATTTAGGAATACCTGTCAAATTAATCGAAGTTCCTGAATGGGAACGTTTTGCTGGTTCAACTAAAACTATTGATGGATATGTAATTCTACCTGGGAGTAAATCAATGGAGCTTTTTACTACTGCTTACCTTGGAACAACGTTTAGTGAAATCTTTAGCATAGAATACTTAGATGAGCAAAAGACAAAGCAATTAGCTCATTTGCTTTGTTATGGTCCTTCAATTGACCGAATTATTGCATCGTTAATTGCTTTATATGGTGACAATCGTGGATTGAAACTACTACCTGGCATTGCTCCTAAAGATCTCATAATAATTCCAATATTTAATCGCAAAAATAGAAATGCAATCTTATCATATGCAAAGAATGTCCAAGATCACCTTTCAACTATTGGCTTTACTGTGGAACTAGATGATGATGAAATAACAAGACCTGGAAACAAATTCTATCGTTCAGAACGCTTTGGCTATCCTTTGCGAATTGAAGTTGGTCAAAGAGAATACAAAAATAAGGAAATGACTATTACTAGACGAGATACCTCCCAGAAATTAATTTTCAATTTAGATTCGAAGAATCTTAAGAGAGAAATAAAGAAGTTGCTAAAACAAATAAAGAAAACGCAACAAGACATTGTTTTCAAAGACTTCGTTGAACGACAAATAGATCTTACATGCTATAAAACGATAACAAAAGCATTTGATCATTTACTACTGGAGACAGATCGAATCTATCTGATAAATTGGTGTGGTAGTAAGGTATGTGCTGAAAAAATCGAGAGCAAAACCAATTTCAGTTTACTTGGCTATGACCATGAATCAAAAACCATGCAAGGATTATGTATCATTTGTCAATCAAAAGGACATCAATCTGTTTTAGCTAAAAGGTATTGAAATTTAACATTCAGTATAGCTAGTTGGGAATAACTTGAATTAACTAGTTATACTTGTATTTTATTTTTACAAAAATAGATGATAGCGGAATGATTCGCTATCTTATATTTGTATTTTATTTATTTGACTGTAGCTTCTTTCTTCTTTTTTGAGTTAATCCATTTTCCAGAATTATTGACTCCTTTGACTATGGAATCTTCTAAAGGTGAATAGATTAGATGCCATAAAGTAGCTAAGATCATGGGTATGAAATTAATAAACCAAGATGTAACTAAAATGGTATTTGGATTGTATTGCCCATCAAAGGAGTATCCTTCATTCTCATATGAACTTGTGAATATTGATCTTAATGCTCCTCCAAACCTAAACCTTACAGTACCTGTCAATGTGCCCATCTGCATTCCTACAATAAATCCTACAAGTAAATTAAACAACATTATTTTGAGAACGTTAATATTTCTTGTCTGACCCTCTTCTCCCGAAAACACTCTTTTCGCAACAAATGCGCTTATAAGGACAGATAATATAATTGGTAACCATGCTATAAGGAAATAAAATCCTCCGCCTTTTGTTCCATTTGCCCTTTCTGTCAAGAATGGAACGAAATGATGGAAATATCGGAAGTTTAAAAGATAATCAAAATCACCAATGGGTTGTGGATATCCTGAAAATGGTAGAAGAGCAATGAATATTCCGAGCACATAAATAATAAAAGGTGCAAATATCCATGAGGTTGAAGTTAAAGCATTTCCAAAGTCTATTTTTTGATAGTAAAAATCATTTGCTGTATCCAATGGATCAGAAATTACTTTTCCTGAATTTAAACCATAATTTAGGAAAATTTGTGCAAAATATATTGGAGCTGAGAATATAGCCTCAAACGACCATCCTAATCTTGCTATGTTTAATACTATCATCATAAACAAGGATGAGAAGTAATATGCAAAAATCCAGATTCCCGTTGGACCTAAATAGTCTACCATTCTTTTAGCTGGGAATTCTCTTGCTTCTTTCCAAGCTTTTACTATACGGGATTCAACTTCTTCAGCATTATCTACCTCAACTGGTTTTGTCTCGTTCATAGTGCTCATAGAATCGTTTTACCATTTAACCCTTTTAATATTTTCTCTCATCTCGGATTTAATTATCTTATATAAATAAGAGGGTTTTTTCGATACATTATCTTTTAGGATTGCTTGAACAATCATTTTCTCAAGAAAATCAATTTTATTGAATGATTTAAATAACTATTCATGTTAAAACTTATGAGAGAATTTACTCTTATGTAGACGAGAAAAGTAAATATTCGTATGCAATAGAATAGATGGGATGAAATGCCTACATCAAAACAAGCTATTGAAATGCCAATTCTAAATATTGAAGAAGTTTACAAAATATACCAGAGTGAAAAAACTGAAACAGCAGCTTTGAGAGGTGTTTCATTATCTATATATCCTGGTGAGAAAGTAGCATTAATTGGTCCCTCTGGTGCAGGGAAGACTACTTTGGTTAATATTTCTGCAGGGTTACTACCTCCAACTTCTGGGAAGATTTTCTGGTCTGGTATATCAAGAGATATTTCTCGCTTATCATCTGAGCAAATTGTAAGAGCAAGACGGCAATTTGCTGGTTTAGTCTTTCAAGAAACAAAACTGATTTCTCATCTTAATGTTACCCAGAATGTTAAATTGGGAGGACATCTTGCTGGAATGGATTCAAAAGAAATTGATGCTAGAGCTAAGCTGCTAATTGATCTTGTTGGTTTGGAGGATCGTAAGAAACATCGTCCTGGTATGCTCTCTGGTGGAGAACGTCAAAGGGTTGCCTTAGCAGCAGCTTTAATAACCAATCCTAAACTTGTCATTGCTGATGAAGTAACTGCTTCATTAGATCCTTTAACCGGTGAACGAATTCTGGATGTATTAGATGATATAAATAGAGAATTAGGTGTTGCTTTACTTTTGGCTACTCATGCACAGCAAGTAGCTTCTCGAGCTGAAAGAATTATAGAAATTAAAGATGGAATCATTCATGCAACTCATGGTAGCAGTATTCGTTTGAGAAGTTTAGCAAAGACAAGGAATTTAGCAGTTGATAATCAGCATAGAGTAGCAATTCCCGAAGATATGATGAAGGCATTAGGAAGTCCTCGAAGTTTCAAAGCAAGAATAGTTGGACAACAAATTCACTTAAGTATTCCAGATGATGAATTTTATGAAGTCAAGAAAGTTTTAACATGTTCAGTTTGTGGAGCTTTAGTAGAAAAGGGTTCACAAGTTTGTAAAAACTGTGGTATGGTTATCACATAAACTTTTTTCGCTTCCCTTTCTTTTTCAAAACTTATATTTTAATATTTTTTAACATTTTTAACTAGAAGGAATCTATAAATACTAATAATAAATAGAATTAAGATAACTTTGATATTTGTAGGAACCAATATATAATCAAAGCATATGCTATAGTTAGTCCAACTTATACATTTGGAGTTGAAACATGAATGTCAGAAGTGCAAGCTGTTGAATTAGTCGAAGAGACTCCTCCAGGTAGAGTCACTAGTTTGGGTGAGAATGTCGGATTATGGTTTAGAGGTTTAACCAGTAATAGAGTTCTAGTTTACAGCTTTAGAAGAGTTCTAACAATTATTCCGTTATTTGTTGGTATTTCTATTATTACCTTTGCATTGATGTATATGATTGGTGATCCTTTAGCGTATTTAGTTCAGCAAAATCCTCAAATTACTCAAGTAGACATTGATAGATTACGAGAATCCTTAGGTTTAGCCAAACCCCCAGTACAGCAATATCTTATTTGGCTTTGGGGTTTTGTAAGATTTGATTTGGGAACGACTTTCTTTAGTAGAGCACCCGTTTTAGATGAAATCACTTCATATCTAACTGAAACATTGAAGCTCCAAATAACTCAGTTCTTAATTTCATTAATTATCTCAATTATATTAGGAGTATTAGCTGCCAAATTCCAAAATACCTGGATAGATTCTGGTGTAAGCGCATTAGCTTTATTTGGTTTATCCATGCCCATCTTTGTTTTTGGAAATCTTTTAATTTTCATATTCGCTGGTAGAAATCTGGATTGGTTCCCTGCTGGTAAAGCTCATAGTACAAACATTCTGCCGATTGATTGGAGTTCCTTGTGGAATGGTAATATTGGAACGTTCTTTGGTACATTTTTCTCGTATATGGGTGATACTCTTTGGTTTATGGTATTACCTGTAGGCACTCTAGTTTTTGCTAGCCTTGCTTTATTCACAAGACTTGTTCGTGGAAACATGCTAGAAATACTAAGACAAGATTACATTCTTGCAGCGCGTGCAAACGGATTATCAGAAAGGGCTGTGTTAATTAGTCATGGTTTAAGAAATGCTTTACTTCCTGTAGTAACTTACATTGGGTTATTTATGGGAGCTGTATTAGCGGGAGCACCGATAACTGAAACTGTCTTTTCATATCCAGGTCTTGGAGCAAAATTCGTTTTTTATATTAACAGATTAGATCATCCATTAATTATGGGTATTAGTATGATTATTACTCTCATGATTTTGATTGCTAATCTAATAACGGATATTGCATATGTATGGGTAGATCCGAGAATTGAACTTTAAACATGGAGGAAATGAAATATGGCGACTTCAACAGAAACAGATCCAACCAAAAAAAGAAGTGCAGCAGATCTAATTAGAGTTGGTGATGAAGCTCCGGTAGATAAATCACCTTCACATTGGTCTGTAGTATGGAGAAGATTTCAAAAGAATAAACTAGCTATATATGGGTTCTTTGTCATATTAGTTGTTACAATTGTGGCATTCTTAGCTCCAGTAATATCACCAGATTACCCAACCTCATTGGCACCACTTTTTGATAAATACGGAGGTGGAGGAGCTGATGAACGACCAAGCTTGAAATATCCTTTAGGAACTGATACACTCGGTCGAGATTTACTCTCTAGAGTTGTTTGGGGTACTAAAATCAGTCTTCTTGTAGGTATTATTGCTTCACTTGTTTCTACACTAATCGGAGTACTTCTAGGTGCATTAGCAGGATATTACAGAGGATTAACAGAAGAAATTATCATGCGTATTACCGATATGTTTCTTGCGGTACCATTTCTATTGATTGCTATAGTTGCAGTTTCATTTTTACGTTCAGGTAGAATTGAATTTCTGCAAAACATGAATCACGCTACAATTATGATTCTAGTGCTTGGCTTATTCGGATGGGCTGGACTTTGTCGTTTAGTAACCGCAGAGGTCAAACGAGTCATGACTTTAGAATATGTACAAGCTGCAGTATGTCTAGGTGCAAGTGATTGGAGAATTATCTCAAAACACATATTACCAAACATCTTAGCCTCAATAATTGTCATAACTACTTTAGGTATTGGTGGAAACATTCTCGCTGAAGCTGGTTTAACCTACCTTGGCTTTGGTGATCCACAAACAGTCTCTTGGGGAAGAATTGTTAATGATGGTATCGAAAATCTTCAAACAAATCCAGAACAAGTATTCATAGCAGGATTTGGTATATTCTTCTTGGTGCTGGCCTTTAATGTTGTAGGCGATGCATTAAGAGATGCAATGGATCCAAGACTTAAAGATTAGATCTACAACTAAACTAATCAATGAATTGGTTAAAAAAAATACCAATTCACTCTTTCTTTCTAATCTAAGCTTAAACAATATAGATAAAAGAAAGAGAAAAGATTTGAAACTAAATTTCAAATCAAAATTTTTAATTGCTTGCTTTTTGTTTAGCTTTATGTTGACTAATAACATCTTCAGCTAAAGTACTAAACTCAACTTCTTCCCAGTAATGACAAGCAACAAAACGACCTTTCTCTTTTTCTTCGAGAATTGGTATATCTTTTGAACACTTATCTTTTGCATATTTACATCTTGGATGGAATCTGCATCCCTTTGGTGGATTAATTAATTGTGGAACGCTTCCAGGAATAGTTGCGAGTCTACCTTTTTCAACATCAATGGAAGGAATACTTTCAAGTAATGCAATTGTATAAGGATGCATTGGGTTTGTGAAAATATTATATGTAGTAGCTACTTCAGCTACTCTTCCACCATAGAAAATATGAACCCTTTCTGTAAGCTCTGCAACAACTCCAAGATTGTGAGTAATCAGCATCAATGCAAGATTGTATTTTTCCTTCATATCTTTCATTATTTCAAGTACTTGTGCTTGAATGGTTACATCAAGTGCAGTTGTTGGTTCATCAGCAATTAGCAGAGATGGTCTTAGGGCTAATGCACGAGCAATTAGTATCCTCTGTCTCATACCACCACTAAATTTGTGGGGATATTCATCAATTCTATCTTCTGCATCAGAAATTCCTACTGAAGCTAATGATTCAATTGCTATCTCTCTTGCCTCAATTTCAGGAACGTCTCTATGCATTGCAATTACTTCAATCATTTGGTCTGATATTTTAAGAACAGGATTCAAAGAAGTCATGGGATCTTGAAATATCATGGCAATTTCCTTACCTCGTACTTGTCGCATTTCAGCATCAGATAATTGTACAAGGTCTTTTCCTTTATACCAAACTTCGCCATCCATGATTTTCCCGTTTGAAGCAAGAATACGTAAAATTGAGTATGCAGTTTGTGTTTTGCCACATCCTGATTCACCTACAACTCCTACAGATTCACTTGGATAGACAGTTAAATCTATTCCATCTAAAGCTTCAACAATACCTGATTCTGTGAAAAATTGTAAGACCAGACCTTTAACTTCCAGTATTGGATCCATCAAATTCACCGATTTTTTACTGTTTGGTATAACAATTTCTTTTTATTAAGTCTTTTTAGTAGATTCAATATTTTACATATACTTATGAATTTTTTTATAGCTTGTTACCCAAAAGAAGGTCATAGTATATTTCATCAAAAATGTTTCGTTGATTAACAATAATACTAGTAGAGATAAAAAAATGAAGTAAATTGATAATTAAATACTAATTTTACTTATTTATACTTCAGGATAATGACATTTAACAAAGTGTTCTGGTTCAATTTCTATCATTGGTGGATCTTCCTTTACACATTTCTTACCATCGGACTTGTAGCATCTTGGATGGAATCTACATCCTGTTGGAACGTTTATAGGGGAAGGAGGTTCACCTGGGAGAACAATTCGTTTCATTTTTCTTCT
>JAUVZH010000073.1 GCA_030602675.1 Candidatus Heimdallarchaeota archaeon
CCAGATTTCGATTTTGGACTGTAAATCCTATGATGTCAACAAAATGGTTGAATTTAGCAATAAAAGGAATTTCGTGTGATTTTATTGGTTATGAGATATTTGAAGAATTATTAGCAAAAATCGATCCAAGAATCTCAGTTGAAAAAACACCTATATGGGGTTCTTCTTTTGTAAGATCAAATTTATTTAGATTTATCAAAAATTCAAAGTTCATATTATATGTCGGGAAGAGACTTTACAGTTTTAAACTTAGATTTTCAGCAAATAGAAGTAAACGAAGAAAAGAACTAGAAAATGAAATTCTAAAGCTTTTCGCTAATAGTTTAGCTATACAAAATATCTTTGATTTTAAAGGAATCAGAAAATTCCTAAAAACTGAATATGGTCCAAGTAATAAATTCATTTGGCAATTATTAACATTATTTTTATACATACAAGCGTTAGAGAATCGATTTCCAAATAAATTTACTAATGATTAACTAAATATGATTTCACTAATCAAGGATTCAGTTAACTGTATGTTATTTATTGTCTATGATAAAGCAATTTGAGTAATGCTTTCTCAATATAAAGATAAGTTTTTAATAAAAAATAGCGACTAGAAAAATATGTCTGACAAAGAAAAGGAAAATTCAATAAGCAAAAATTTTACACTTGCTGTTTTAATCTTCGTTGTTATTGGCTCAGTTAATATTATTTATCCTCTTGTTATTGGACTTATTTATACTGCAGAAACTATGGGGCAATTTTCAATTTTATTCTATTGGGTTTCACTTCTGAGTATACCAATACAAAATGGACTCGCACCTTCAATTTTAAGATTTTTAGCTACTAAAACCAATAATAAGGAAAAGGACTTTAATAAAATTGGCTCTAAAATAACACTATTTTATCTTATAATAGTACTAATGATTTTTCCTGCAATAAGCTTAACCGTTCTGGACTTTTCCATAACGGAATTAGTTTTTATTATCATAGTATTAGCCTTTTCAGTTTATCACTACTTATTTAGAAATTCTTTTCAAGGTCAAGAGAAATTTAATTTACTAGTCAAATTAGAATTCATCTCTTTTGGTGTTTTTATAGTTTTCATGATTTTTTTTGCTATTTTTCCTTTTGCTTTCAGTTGGACATCAATGACTTCATATTATTTGTTCTTTCTTCCAATAATCGCGTTTCATATAACATTTAATATTGTAGCAATAATCGCTGGTAAACCAAAGGGAGGTAATTTAAATATTAAAGAATTCTTCAAATTTCCAGCTATTACCAAAAATATACTTCAATACGCAGCAATTATTGGATTGGGTAGCCTTTTAGGTGTTGGTGTTAACCGAGCTCAAATCATAATTTCAGATTTATATTTAACAGATTTCGAAGTTGGTGTTCTCGGTTTTTGGAATTATGCCACAGCACCTTTTCTTCTTTTAACAATTACATTTGTAGCTGTATTAGTTCCTAGAATAACAAACATTCAAACTTATAATAGAGAAGCTACAAATCCTTTCGTTAATTCTCTAAACTGGGGTATAAGTTTGATTCTATTACCAATTTTTGGTCTAATCTTAATATTAATAAGTTCATTTCCAGAAGTAATCGATGTTTTAACTTTATCAAAATATGATGTAGTCACATATTGGTTAATTATAATCTTTGCCTTGTTTCAAGCATCGTCGAGATTTATATCAGCACCACTATTATCTTATTTTTCTTCTTTTGAGCGGAAAGTAGCTTTTAATTTATTAAGCTCTGTAATTTATTCAGTTGCAGTCATTATATCTTGGATTATTCTTTCTCCTAGGTATGGGATTTTTGGTTTCGCTGCTGGTATAACTATTGGTGGTTTTATTAGTACAATTGGCATCCAAATCTTCGCTTTAATTATCTCAAAAGGAAAAATAGGATCACATATAATTATCTATATTATTTATTGTTCATTTACAAGTGGTGCTATTGTATTAACACAGATGTGGTCTGAATTATATACTATTTTAATTTGGACATTCATCTCGATTCCAGGAATAATATTTGGTATAATTAGGTTAGTAAAATTACTAAAAACTGAAGAATATTCAATTCGTTATATACAAGAAAGTAATGAACTAATAAAATTAGATGAATTGATTGAAAACAATAATGTAAACTCTACCGAAGATGGTGCAAACATTGACTTTTAGGAAATTTCTATTTCAAGAATATTATATATCCATTAGTAGATTTGGTAAGAAGAACCCAGATTATAAAAAGAAATAATTTATAATTAAAAAACTAAATTTGGAATCGAGAAAGAATAGTAGAATTTCAAAATGCTAAATTAAAACGATTAATTAATCATGCATATCAAAATGTGCCTTATTATAGGAGATTATTTAAAAAAAATAATCTTACACCTTCAGATTTTGAGAATGCTAACGATTTAAAAATTCATTACCTGAACATTTATACAAAATTCGACTTCATATATAAAAGAATTATTATTATGTAAAAAAAAGAACCACAGATTTCAATTCCTATAATCACATTAATTCTTCGAAATTTGTTAAAACTGTTTTAGCAAACAAATCATCATTCTTCATAGTGTATAATTTTTATGTAGCATTATTAGAAATTTTGTCTTAATTATTGTTGTATTATTCAATTTCATTATTATTATCATACATTTCTTTTTCAGCAATTGATTTTTTCTCAAGTCGCATTTTTAGTTTGCTAAACATATAGTTAATTTTCGTGTAATTATAATAGAAAATTAATACAATAAAAAAGAAAGCAAGGCAATCTATTAACCAAAAATCAAATAATAGAAAACCAGTTATCCAACTCATCGAAAGAAAAAGCATCCAACCTGCAAAGCATAGAGATAATGAGAATTTCATTTCTTTCAATGTTAAATATACTAAAACTGCAGAACCTATTAAGGAAAGATGTGCAACTAGAAAAAAACCAACCTCAAATTCAAACGGTAAAATATAGACGATTAATGGTACAAGAATTCGTCTACAAAACGGTGCTTCTGTAATTGAAAATGGGTTTTGGGTCATTGCTATATATTTTTTATGATCCCAGTTTCTAAAAAAATTAGGATGACCATAGATAAGTACTTCAATTGTAATTAATAACAAATTCAATAGGATTGATGTTAAAAGTATAATAAATGTAATTTCAAAATATTTTTTAGAAAAGAAATAAGTGAAAAAATCACTTGCTTTTATTTTAATATCTTCCCAAGTCACAGCATTTCTCTTTGAATCTGTATTCATAAAAATTCCATTCCCTTTTTTATAATGAACTTATAGAAATATAAAAATATTTTTTTTATTCATTTCATATGAAAAATATGATCTTGTTATTTCGCAATAATATGAGTCTTCAAATTTTTTTATGCTAAAATAGTCATATAAAATATATAAAAAATGAGATGTAGCTCATTAAATTAGAATATGTTTAATCCAGTTAATTCACCAATTAATAATAGGAAACTAAACAGTTGAGCTAAAATTATCATTATTCCTTCGAAAAACGTCAGCCTATGATCATCAGAAATAGATCTTTTTACAAACCAAATTATACCTGCTAATGCTATCATCTGAAACATCATAAAGTCAGTAATAGGTGCTTTTACAATTGAAGCGAACGCTCCAAAAACTAGTAAAGTCATTTGTAGCATTCCACCAAGAATGTTACCTAGTGCAATGTCTGTTTTTCCTTTTGCTGCAGCAACCACAGCAATACCATGTTCAGGAATAGCTCCAGCGAAACCAACAATTAATGCTAGTAAACCTATATCAACATGAAAACCTAGTGCTTCACTTTCCATCATAGTCTCAACAGCATGACTCAATAAATAACCTCCACCACCAATTCCAACAACGCCTAGAATCACTAAAACAATTGAAGCTTTAAGACTCAAATGTGGATGTTCCATATGCGGAGCTGTAAGGTAAGGGTTTGTTGGTACTTTTTCTGACCCAGTATAGGCTAAATGTGGTTCTTCACGTTCACTATCAATGATATTTATTTCTTCAGGAGTGTCTAGTATTTTTCTTTGAGCAGATTCAACCGGTTGTTTTCTCAAATCTTCTTCAACTATATCTGGCATTTTTTCATCTAATTTTCCTCTGGTGGGTTTTGTAGCTCTAATAGTTTCTTCTGGCATTTCTTCCATAGCTTTTGCTTGTCTGCTCTTTATAATAAGGAATACCAGATAGATAATATAGCTAACTACTAAAGCCATTCCAGCCAATCGAGGTAATTCACCCTCTATTTCATCAATACCAGCAAAGAACGTTTCATTTTTTACTTCTAGGAAAATTACATCTAAGATTTCAATAACCGCAATGCTAAAAGTTAATAGCATAGCAACAAATCCCCATCTTAATAATACACCTTCTGCCATTACTGTTTCTTTCTTAATTTGAATATATCCTTTCTTTTTCCCACCTACAAGTATTACAATTCCAAGCAAGATTGCATTGAATCCTGCAGCAGCTAGAGTTGTATAGAAAGCTGTTAAAACAAGAGAATGATTATCAGTAACTGTTCCTTTTATAAGCAATATTCCCGCAGTTACAGCTTCTGGTAAATTACTGGCTAGACTCGAGATAACACCTGCAACAAAGGCTGTTAATCCTACATATCTCATAACATTGTCTAGACCATCTACTGCCCATTCACTTGGTCTAAATGCCAACCACAAACCAAGCACTGAAGCAGATACTACTAGTCCTATCACCATTCCCTTACTTTCCCCGAGAACTCCATTTAGAACAAACATTGTTATGGCAGCTCCAAGCATCATAGCAACTATGAGATATTCGTACCATGGTAACTTTATTACGTCCCACAAACCTTTACTTTCACCATGTTCTTCCATAGCAAGCTCCACTTCTTTGTGTGAATCTTCTTTTAGTTTCTCATCTTTTGCTACTAGTTCCTTTTTTGAATTCATTTTTGTTCTACCTTTGTTCTCTATAGATTATGATTTACTACTTTGAATAGTCTTTTCCGTTGTTATTTATAATTTGTTTTTGTTACAGAAATCCCGAATATTACCTTTTTTTATCTTTTTTGTGCTAATTTACTTCTTTAGTAATATTAAAAACCGAATACTTCCAAATTTAGATTAAGATATTAATATACTTTAAAATAAAATTACTCTTGAAAGGGGTTACCTGATTTGGAAATTGCTGAAGATCTTGGTTTAAACACATTTAGTATTACAGCAGAGCAAATTCCATCAATATTGTTTAAATTGTTGGGAGTTGGAAGACCATTTTATTTGCCTTCTGTCGATGCGATTGACATACCAGAAGGACCTATTGACCAGGTTATATTGATAATTATAGATAATTTTAGCCTATATGAGATAATCACTTACCAACCAGCTTGGATGATTCAGAATTTGGAAAACCTTCTATTAATTGAAGCTGAATCAAAACAAAAATCGTTATCTGGTCCTATGATGAAATCTACCTTTTTCAGTAAAGATAGTCTTACGTTCAATCTTGTATCTGCGCTAGATAGCAATGGTAAGCACGTAAAGGTGATTGCAAGAGAAGAAGACTTACCTAATATTACCAAAGATTCTTCTTTAGCTATGATTGAGAAAACAGATGTCAACATCTATGTTAAAGGAATAAAAGCTATTAATCGTAATGATTTATTGGTTCTCCATTTTGCTGATTTTGATGAAATGTACGAGCGGTACTCTATGAATCCTCCTGAGGAAATTGCTTCCAAAATAATGAGACGAACTGATAAATGGCTTAACCTCTTTTGGCAACAATCAATTGGTGGTACAGTTCTAGTTGTTATTGGTAATGATGGTAAGAAACCTCTCGAGATGAATCTTCAAGGTCGGGCTGCTGAATGGAAACGAGCCAATATGCCTATTGGATTCATTAAATTTCCAAAGAAATGATTTATTTCTTTTATGCTGTTGTAACAGCTAATATTATCATGATTAGAGTAATTACTAATGCTAATGCTCCAAAGGTTATACAGAACCAACCAAAGTTAATCTTTTTTGCTAATCGTAAAAATAAGTCAATTGTAATATAACCTGTTACTCCCGATATTACTACTGCCATAATCATTCCATACCAAGGTATGTCTGCAAAAGAGGCATCCCCTTGAATTAAGTCAATTATTAATGTTAGAATATTTGCTCCTATTACTGCCGGAATGCTAAGCAGAAAACTTCCTCTTAATGTATCCTCTTCTTCTATACCCTCAACTAGCATTGCTCCTACAGTTGATCCTGACCTAGATACCCCCGGAATTATAGCTAATCCTTGAATTGCTCCTACGATTAGCATTTCGATAGTTGTCATTTCATAGAGGGATTTTCTAGTTGTTTGCTTGCGAGAATATAAAATAAATAATCCAGTTCCTATCAGAAATACACCAATTAATATTGTTATGAGATCTCCACCTGAGACTGCTCCATTAGCAAATTCAAGTAGCTCTCCTTCTTGCAGAGCGAATTTGACTAGAAGATATAGCGGTATTCCAATGACAGCTGTTGCTAATGTTGCTAGCAGTATAAACTTCCATAGAATTTTCTGTTTTTCTTGCTCAGTATATCCTTGATCATTTACTGATTCGTTCGTTTCTTTTGGATCTTCTTTTGCATCAGTATTCTTCTCAGATATCTCTTCTGCAGTTTTTGTTTTCTTTCTAATTCCTAATAGAAGGAAAATATCTGCTCTAAATCGAATAATTACTGCAATAAGTGTGCCGATATGCATGAATAGTGCTATAGCTAATGCGTTTTCTGATTCTCCTATCCATGTTAATATTAAAACTAGTTGCCCTTCACTCGAGACTGGTAACCATTCTAAAACTCCTTGAATAAAAGCTAGAACTGCAACTATCCACAAAGCTATCATTTGTCATGCCTTCTATTCTAAAAAAGAACATAATATATATACAAAAAAGTTTTCTATTAGCTTAACATTAACTATTAAATTAAACTAGTGTCAAAGGGGAATATTCCATGGCTACTGTCAAAATTGTTTCAGATTCCACATTTGATTTACCTATAGCACTTGTCAAAAAACTTGATATTAGCGTTATTCCAGCGAATGTTATTTTTGATGGTGAAATTATCTCGCATTATGATATTAGTAATGAAGATTTTTACAATCGTTTATCAAAAGGTGAAGCATCAACAACAGGTGTTCCTTCACCTAAGACATTCAAAGATGTGTTTGATGAATCGTTAGATGCTTCCGATGATGTCCTTGTTTTTACATTGTCAAAGAAGTTGTCTGGGATGTATTCAACAGCAAAGCTTGTTGTTGATAATTATTTTGATGAAAGAATTACCATTATAGATACAGAATCTGCTACATTGCAAATGGGATTAATCGTTTACCTTGCTGCTCTAAAGGCTATAAGCGGTCAATCCAAACAAGAGATCATTGATTATGCAAATAACTTTCTAATACCTAATTCACAAATGTTAGGAATTGTTGATTCTTTGAAATACTTGAAAAGAAGCGGTAGAATTAGCACAGTTAGCTGGTTACTTGGTTCTCTTCTTTCAATAAAACCTATTATTCGTCTTGAGGATGGTTTAATTACTTCGCCAGGTAAAGTTCGCAGTAAAGAACATGCAATAGAATTACTACAGAAAGTTGCTCATCAAATTGTTGCTAGTAAAAAATCTGATTCTATGATTGTAGGCCATATTCGTAATTTTAAGCTTGCCAAGGAATTCGAAGAGTATATCAAAGCTATTCCTAATGCACCAAATGATATTGTTTTAGCAGAAGTAGGTCCAGTAGTAGGAACTCATTTAGGTCTTGGTGCTATTGGCTATGCTTGGATTGGTGATTTTAACAAAGATTGGTTAGAATGAAGGAACCTCTTCTATTTCTATAACAGCAGGTTCTTCAATAGCTTCCCGTGATTTTACAAAGAACCCAAGTAGCATAAAGAACATTCCTATAAAGACAATGATAAATTCCACAGCATTGAGAATTTGAGCATTTTCCCAGTAATCCGCTAATATGTTCGATAGAATATTAGGTATTAGTGAACCAATGCTAAGGGAGAATCCTGTTATAAAGAATCTCAAACATTGCTTAACGTTTACATCTATTGTTTGCTTATATGCTTTAATGAAATAGAAGATAATGATAAATATAACTATCAAGCTAACCGGGTAAAAGATTAATGTGAAGAAAAGTGAAGTTTGTATATCAGCATTCTCTCCTCCAACAGCTTTTATCGAATACCATAAATCACTTTCAGCGTTATTTAGCCCAAACAATAATCCTGCAATAACCAATGTAACTACTATTGATGGGATAACTATTGCTAAGTGCAAGGTAAAATGAGTACCATAATTAAATGCTATACTACTTAACATTAGAAAAATTAATCCAATAAACAAACAAATTGCATATATTTTCGTTAATAGAACCATGGCGGTAGTAGAGTCTGGAGAATATACAAAAGCTCCCATAGGCAGAAAAACATAAGCAAGTGCTAAGAAGAAGAAACTCATAGCAAATAACCAATTAATCTTTTCTTTTGGAGAACGCTTCAGCACTATCGTTGTAATAATAATGAGCATAATAAAATTTGCAGAGCCAACAACTACACTTAGGTAATTTATCCAACCGAGTGCCATAAGAATCCCAACATCTATCTCGTGTGATTCATATCTTTGCCTTATTTAAAAATTCTTTTTTTTTTGTATTTGTTTATAAATCAATTCGATTCAAACTCGATTTCAATATTTTTAACATAAATATCTCTTCCACCACTAATTTTTGTCTTATTTGAATGGCATTTTGGGCATTCGAAGATATTTGCTAAATTTACAATGAAATGGTCGATTTCTTTTTCTTTTTTGCTCTGTTTTTTAATAAGTCCCTTGTAACCACATTCTTGGCAAGCTATCTCCCCGGATTGACCTTCAATAATCAGATTTGCTCCTTCTGCTAAAGTACCTTCACTTGCTATTTCAAAAGCAAATTTCAGTTGATCATTGTTAAGCATTGAAAATTCGCCTACCACTAGTTCAACCTTCTTGATTTTTGTGGCGTTATTTTTTTGTGCCACTTCAGTAATAGTTTCAACAACTCCAACAGCAGTAGAAAACTCATGCAATTTTTGAAATCCTCAAGATCGTTTGTTAACTAACTACAAGCAAACAATAGTATTGATAAATATGCGTATTAAATTTGTGAATTCTTTACGAGCACGAATTTTAGTATCTATAGCAAAATATGTCAAAG
>JAUVZH010000095.1 GCA_030602675.1 Candidatus Heimdallarchaeota archaeon
GGTAAAAACAATTCCTTGTGTTATTGAAGAAACAGTAAGAATTGCGTTATTAGAATAAATAAACTTAAACTCAAAATTTTCATGACTTTTGTCATGTAAATAACTCACCTCCACTTTATAGATTAAGTAATCTACAATTATAGATAACATATTTACTCTTATAAAATTTATTCTTTTAATTGCGAAATAAATATCATATTATATTTATTTTTGAAAAACTATTGAAAAAATCATTTTAGAAATTTAAGATTAAATTAGCACTTTTTTTAAACATGTTGCATTGCTTGTCATCGTTTTTTGTTTTAGTTGTAGAATTAAAGTCAAATCTTAAATGAAATCTATGTAAATATCAACAATTATACTCGAATGGTCAAATATAGTTGATATTGTCGAAAGTGAAACCTTTTTCTATTATAATTCATTAACATCGACATTATGGCAGAAAGAATAATCTCCTTTGACATTTTACGAGGATGGGCTATCCTTGGGAATCTTATGGTCCACACCTTTATGCTAGTAAGTACAGTTGAAGGTGTTGCAGAAACAAATCCCTCTGAACTAACTACTTTTGGTTTTATACTTATGGGGGTTGTTGTTATTTTTGGTCATTGGCGAGGATTATTCCTAATGATTAGTGCTGCTGTTCATATGTTTATTATGCAACGAAAATTAAAACAAGGAATTCCTAGAGGAGTTATTCTTGTACAAGAAGTGATTAAAGGCATTCTTTTATGGCTTTGGGCAATGTTCTTCTACGTTTTCTTAGCTCAATGGAGTATATCTAAGGGCTGGGTGGAAACAGGCTCAGTAGTAATTGAATGGCAAGATGTTTACCATGCAGATGCATTTGTTAATATTGCTTTTGCCATTATATTATCAGCTATAGTTTTCTATATTTTAACATCAAATGAGAAATTGAAGAAACCAATTGTTGGAGCAATCGTTTTCGCTGTGATTGGATGCTTATTTATTTTTCCAGCACCAGCAATTCACGAAGCAGCTATAAACTTCTGGGGTGTTGATTTACATGACGAATTTGGACACCTATACAACATAGGAGATAAAGGATGGTGGGATTATATTCTAAGATATATTGGAAATCAATCTGTAGGACGGGAATCACCATTATTTCCTCACTTTGCTTATAGTGCAGTAGGTTCAATACTGGGTATTTTCATTTCGCAAGAAAAACCAAACAAAAAGAAATTCTTGTCATGGGGGTATGGATTAGCTGGATTATCTATGGTTTTCTCATTATTCTGGTTATTTGTTATAGAAAAAATCCCAGAAGATCCATTTAGTTTAGTGGATTTCCACATACATCCAACTTGGTTTGTATTTCTGACAATAGGAATGTTACTAATACTCATTCTAAGTTTTATGGCAGGAATTGAATTTAAAAACAAAATTAACTGGGAACGTCGTTTACGATTATCTAGATTCAGTCGCAGAGCAGGTTTCCTTTCGCTTTCAGTTTATTCCTTTGCTACAATCCAAGCACTCTTAAGAGTAACATTATGGGGTATAACACAACTTTTCGGTTGGTCTGATCCAGGTTTTCGAACTTCCTTTGGATTGTCTGTTGGATGGACATTCTTCCTTATACTCCTTGAAATGGGATTATGGTTCTTCATTTTATGGATCTGGGAAAAAGTTTACTATGTTGGTTCATTAGAATGGTTGTTTGCTTTGGTTTTAAAGACCCCATTTCAGAGAAAACAAGAAGTTAAGAAATCGATTTTTGGTGATTTCCTTAATGTAAAGGGCAGATTAATTGAAACAACACCTATACATTGGATTAGTCCTGAAACAACACCTGAAACAAGACTAATGGATGACGAGATTGATACACAATTCATACAAGAAGAAAAAGCTCAACCAATGAATTGATTATCAGTTAATTCCAGTATCTTTTATTTGATGAAGAGGTAAAACTTTATTATTTTCTTTTTTCCAGTATCATACTCATGAAGTCGATTGAACACATCTGTGAGAAATATGCTGTGAAGAATGCAATTGATCATGGTGAAGCTCAGGTAGGTTCAGTAATGAGAATCATCATGGGAGCACATCCAGAGCTACGAAACAAAGCTAAAGATGTGAAGGAAATACTCGAGAAGAAAGTTGAGTATGTTAACTCTTTACAAAAGGATCAACTTCAACAGACTGTTCAAGAGAAGTTTCCTGAATTACTTCAAGAAGAAGCTAAAGTTGAAACTAAAGAAGATGTTGACTTCATTAGAACAATAATCAACGAAGATAATAAAACCGGTAAATTTGGTGGTCGTATTCACACACGGTTCCCTCCTGAACCAAATGGTTACTTACACATTGGTCATGCAAAATCAATCAATCTTAACTATGGAATTGCTGAAGAATATGGTGGAAAATTCAACCTACGTTTTGACGACACCAATCCATTAAAAGAGGAAATTGAGTATGTAAAGGGAATTATTGAAGATGTTAAGTGGTTGGGAGGAGATTTCGAAGATCGATTATTGTATGCTTCGGATTACTTTGACCAATTTTATGAGTATGCAATTCAGCTTGTTAAAAAGGGAAAGGCATACGTTGATGATTTAACAGTAGAAGAAATACGTAAAGAAAGAGGTTCCATAACAGAAACAGGAAAAGAAAGTCCTTATAGAAATAGATCCATTGAAGAAAATCTAGATTTGTTTATTAGGATGAAGAATGGAGAATTTCCAGATGGGGCTAGAGTTTTACGAGCAATAATAGATATGAAGCATCCAAATCTATTGATGCGAGACCCAGTTATCTATAGAATACTTCATGCAAAGCACCACAACACTGGTGATAAGTGGTGTATCTATCCAATGTATGATTGGGCCCATGGACTCGAAGATTCAATAGAAGGAATTACCCATTCAATTTGTACCATGGAATTTGAAGTTCATAGAGAATTATATGATTGGTATCTTGACCAATTAGAGGATGAAAATGACAAGCCTATCTATCACCCACAGCAAATTGAATTCGCCAGATTGAATGTGTCTAATACTGTTCTAAGTAAACGAAAGATGTTACAATTGGTTAATGAAGGATTTGTAAATGGTTGGGATGACCCTCGAATGTTAACAATAGTTGGTCTAAAACGAAGAGGAATAACACCTGAAGCAATCAGTAACTTCTGTAAAGCAATCGGTGTAACTAAAAGAAAAACAGTTATTGACATCTCTATGTTAAATAAGTTTGTCAGAGATGATCTTGACAAAAGCTGCACTAGAGTAATGAGTGTTCTAAAGCCAATGAAAGTCACAATCACCAACTATCCTGAAGATAAAGAAGAGGAAATTGAAGTGCCAAATCATCCTAAGGATAAGAAAATGGGTACAAGAAAAGTGAAATTTACAAAAACGCTCTACATCGAACAAGATGATTTCATGGAAGATCCATCTAAAGGTTATCGTAGATTGTCACCAAACAAAGAAGTGCGTTTGAAGTATGCCTACTATCTTAAATGTGAAAAAGTGATCAAAGATAAGAAAACAGGAGTAGTTAAAGAAATTCAATGTACTATTGATCCAAAAACCAAGGGTGGAATATCATCTGATGGACGAGAAGTTGAGGGAACAATTCATTGGATTTCAACAAAACATGCTATAAAAGCAGAATTCCGTTTATACAATGATCTTTTCACCAAAGTAAATCCTCTCAAGACAGAAGAAGGAAAAAACTTCACGGATTACATTAATCCTAATTCTCTGGAAATTCTTATTGGATATGTTGAACCACAATTACAAAAAACGAATATCGGTGACAGATTCCAATTTGAGAGAAATGGGTTCTTTAATATCGATTATGATTCTAAGAAAGAAGTACTTGTATTCAACAGAATAATTCCATTAAGGGACTCTTGGGCAAAGAAGTAAATGAGTGATTTTTTTGAACAATGAAAAACCAACAGACATTGAAGAGAAAGTTCAAGAGCTGTTCTCACAATCAATCAATCATTATGAATTATACGAATATGACAAAGCTCTAGACTGTTTGCTTGAAGCAGAAATACTTGAACCTCAAAATGGAGATATTCAAAGAGGTATCGCTAACATCTACTTAATGCTTAAGGATTTTGAAAAAACTATTAGTCATTGTAAAAGTGCTCTTGAGATAAATCCAGAAGATGATATAGCACTGCTAATTTACGGAAGTGCCTACTTGCAGCAAGGGGACTTTGATAAAGCAAAGGAACATTTCCAAAAAGCTGAAAAAATTAATCCTGAATCATTTGATGTTAATTTTAATTTAGGAGTTCTCCATAAGAATCTGCAAAACTTCAAAAAAGCATTAGATTTCTTTCAAAAAGCTGAATCTTTAGATCCAAATGATGTTTTCACAAAATATTCTATTGCTGAAACATATGAGGATCTAGACAAAATAGATGATGCAATAAAATACTACTCCAAGGTTTTGGATCTTAGCGCAGATGCTTATCCGATAATTATGCGCTTATCAGAGCTACATTATGATAGAAAGGAATATGATAAGTCCTTGAAATACCAAATGAAATTTCTAAAATTATACCCAGATGACCATCTTGTAATTAATAACATTGGTTACACTTATCTCAAAATGGGTGAAATAGAAAAAGCACTGGAATATATCGAGAAATCAATTGAAATAAATTCAGAATTTGCTCATGCTTGGAATAGTTTAGGAGAATATTATGAGATAAAAGAGGATTATAAGAAAGCAATGGAACAATACCAAAAAGCTCACAGTTTGGAAAAAGAAAATCCTGAACACAAAGAAGCAATTGAAAGATTACAGAAAAAAATAAAAGAAAAATAAACTGGTTTAATTGTTTAAACCAGTTCTAAGAACTTGGTACATAGATATCATAGATTTCAATGGGCACTGAAACCTCAAAAATACCGATTTGAATATCTACTATAGCATTAATGATATTAACATGCAAATTGATTATTTACGAAATATTCATCATTTAATCTTATACCTTGTTCAATATTACTATCAACGTATGAATAAGTATCTTCGGCTGAACCTGACGCAGCAATTTCTAATGGACTTGATGACCAATCAAATATTACTGGAGTAATTGTTATATTCTCTTCAGGATCAAAATCCCAACCAAAAACCAATGGAATTACATAGCTTGCTCCATCGTCATCATCATAAACCAACAGTCCATCAAAAGCAGTAATATTTATTGCAAAGTTTGTTGGATTGTTTATTGTCACTATTGTATCAATAGTATAAGTTAGTGATCCAAGCAAACCGCTTAAATTTAAATTGATCATTTCTACTTCAATTGATACTAAATCCTCTTCTAAGCCTTTAACTTCAACATCAGTGAGTAGTTGATTAACAATAAAGCCATCACCTTCAAAATTCTCTAATGTTGCTGTTAAATTGATATCAACTGTAATATTATCTGGACTTAAATATTCACTAATAAAATCTGCCAGAAGTGGAGTATTTCCTCCTAACCATGTTTCAACTTCGATGATATTAAAACCATTAATTATTGCTACATTTGTTTTGCTAATGTTTCCAATTATGGTATCTTGGTAATAAATATCAGCATAGAGAGAGTCGACAGTTAGCCCAAGAAGACTTGGATTATTCATTCCCACTTCAACATCTAACTGAAGCTCATCATCTGAGACATCAAGCAGCTCAAATGTTCTCAGCTCAATTGGGAGACTATTCAAACCTGAAAAGTTAAGAGTTTTTGTTAAATGTTGTATTGGTAGAGCAGCTAATGCACCAGTGAATTCGAATGTGATGCCAAGATCAACTTCTAAAGTCTCTAAAGTAATAAAATCAGAAACAAAACCTGAAAATGCAACCTCATTTGTGATGTTTAAGGTAAATTCAGTTAAATGACTAGTATCCTGAGTTGAAAACTCGGATGTAACTAATTGGCAAATACCTAATAAACTACTACTATAATTAACATGTATATCTAACACCTTGAAAGTTGCTTCTGCTTCACTAGGTGAACCAACCGTAAAATTAACATCAGCTATTAAACTATCATCAGATATATCCTTAACTTCAATACCAGCTATGTTCACGTCAGCATTACTCACCTGATTTTTAGCAATAAAATAAACGCTAAGGAATATAGTTGGTGTTGCAACAACAATAATTGATCCTATAATTATTAAAATAACATATAATTTCTTCATTCTTTAACCACTTCAAATTTCATTTAAAAAAGCTACTTTACCGACAAATTTGAAGAAAGGCAAAATATTAATCTGATTTGAATCTTAATGAATATTGGTGTTACCATGGCTCTCCTAGTTTTAGTATACGTATGCAGTTTTTTTATGATAGGAAGAAATTTCATTTCCTTGCTTTTCAAGTTTATTGACTTATTCACTAAAGATAAAAGAAAGGAAATTACGGAATCAAAATCAACTACTTTTGTATACATCGCATTAATCCTGACAGCAGTATTGGGAATTATTTGTGGTACTGGAATGCTATTCCCAAATCAAATCTTTGGATACTATCTATATTTCTTCGTTTCTGGAATGATGATTTATTCTTACATAATCTATGCTGGAAAGACCTTAGAAAACAAACAATGGATTTTGTTTATTGTATCAATTTGTATTACTCTTCTGATTATTGTATTGGCTTCACTACTAGCATTTTACATGGCTACAGGAATCATAGATTAAGGGACTAGATAGACATCCTTACTTTACTAACGATTTTTGTATGAAGATTATTTGCCCTAGGTGATAAGAATTATGTTGAAGAAGAATTTATAAAATCTAAGTAATCCATATTAGATTCAAAAGAAAAATTTAAAATCAAGATAAAAACAATAAAACTAAAACATAGACCCGTAGTCTAGCGGCCCAGGATAGGGGACTTTGAAAGAAGTCCCGATGCCTTGTTGGGGTTTCCAATAATCCCTTGACCAGAGTTCAAATCTCTGCGGGTCTACCATTTTATTCCATTTTTTTTGTTATAATTGGGAATGCTAATGCAATTCTTTGTAATAATTCCTGTCATCTAACGAAATCTTTGGGTTTTCAGCTAATTATTGCTGTTACTGGCATATGATCAGATGAATGTGCATCTCTTTCTACTCTACAATCAGTTAATGTAATATCAGATGAAACGAAGATTAAATCAATACGATTTGTTGGATTCAACCAATCGTTAGTATACCCAATGTAACCTTGATCATCAATACCTGTTGGCCAAACAGTAAACCAAGCATCATTTAGTACTGTTATTGTTAAGTTGTATTGCTCTGTCCAAGGTGTAAAATTAAAATCTCCTAGTAGAATAGTATTGCTTTTACCTGTTGTTAATTCAACAATTTTTTCTGCTTGCTTTAATTTATCATTTTCATCTTCACCAAAATGTGTAACAAAAACATTGTAAGTTATTGTTTCTATTGTTATTTGAGCTTCAATTGTTGCTGTTTGTTCTCCATCGCTAAACATATAATGTGTCACAGCATTTTCGATTGGATATTTTGATAACAAAACAATTCCAAAAGTTCCCGTTACTGTTTTTGGTCCGAAATATGAATATAGATGTAATTTGTTTGCTAGAAATCTGACTATATCTCCATTTCCACTTGAGATTCTGCATGTGTCTGATTCTTGTAATCCAATTATATCAGCATCAATTCCTCTCAAATCAGCCAAAATTCCATCGAAGTTTAAGGTTCCATAAATGTCAAAACCTTGTTGTATATTAAAAGTTACAACTTTAAGTGAAGTTGGTGTTCCCTGTGGTTCTTGTGGGAATGGTGAAGTAGCAATAGTACTAACAATTGTTCCAATGAAAATAATGCCAACAATTGAAACTAAGATCTTTTTCCTTATTTTTGATGGAGAAAATGAAACTGTAAAACTGATCGATTCTTTCTTTACAATTAAAACAGGTAATATTGCTGCTAAAGCTACTACCATCATAACAAACCAATGTTTATCTCTAAAGAATAGTCCAACAATTGGGATGTAATCATAAGCTATTGTGAAGATATAACTGAAGATTGTTATAATGAAGAAGAATACACCTATTGAGAAACTCCCACCAATTTTTCTTAAAGTAGGTTTACTCTTAATTAATTCTCGAGTAAGTAGAGTGAAATCAATCAGAATAATAGGGGAAAGAATAATCATTACATAAAGGAGTATTTGCCTAAAGACAGTAAATTGTGGTTGATGAACTACAAACATTATTGTATAGGTAATTACAAATAAGCCATTCCATAACCACAGAATCCAAGGTTTTAAACTACTAATCAATTGTGGTTTAATTATTGCTAAAATTGTAAAAGTAGAAAACATTATGATTAGCAAAGTAACTATTGCGATATAATTCCCTTCAACTGATCTTGAAATAATAGATGGACTACTAAATGTAAAATAAAGCAATACTAGAATACAGATTATCCCAAAAGATAATCCAAGAATTTTACCAAATCCTCCATTCTTATTCTTAGTTTCAATTACCTCATTTGTAGATTT
>JAUVZH010000248.1 GCA_030602675.1 Candidatus Heimdallarchaeota archaeon
CCCGCACCTTTTACTACATCAATTGATCTCATTGAGAGTGTTGTTAAGGTAGCTCATAACTTAGGAATACAAGAAATAATCATCGGTGAAGGATCAACAAGCTTTTCTTCAGCTTTACAAAACTTCAAAGAAACCGGTTTAATTGATGCTTTGGAAAAGCAAGAAGTTACTTTCATTGATTTAAATGAGCAAGAAAGTGTTTCAGTAAAATTACCAGAGGGAGTTATTCATTTCATTCCAAAGTTTTTATCACAAATTGATATCAAAATCTCATTACCAGTAGTAAAATTCTATGATGAAAAAGGAAATATATTTCTTTCAAATGCTATAAAAAACTTCTTTGGTTTACCTCCGAAAGAAAAATATCGAAACACAGAAAATTCTTACAAACGTGATAGATTACATGACGATTTACATAAAGCAGTTGCAGAGATTTTTTTAGCTGTACAAAAATATGCTCCTTTTGATTTGCATATTTGTGATGGAACAAATATCTTGTACGGTGAGGGAGAAGAAGGTGAACCAAAAAAATGGGGAAAGATACTTTTTGCAAATGATGCAATAGAAGTGGATTTAAAGGAATTAGAGCTTCTAGATAAACCCAAACCAAAATTTATAGATATTTTAATGAAAAAGAAATGATAAAGAGTATTCTGTGATTCTCTTATACATCTCCCTGCAGTTATAGAAAGCAAGTGTGGTCCTGAACCGTCATTGCCAGGGTCTGTAAAGGTAATAAATTTTACATATTTATAGAAATCCAAATAGAATCCAGCTGTGTGTGTATGAATTGGTTCTCCATATTCTTCATCGCCATTTGGATCATCGATTTGAAGTCCCAAATCTATTTCAGTTATTAGATTATGATTACAATTACAACCAGTAGGGCTATTCGAATTATACCACCAATCATCTATATAATCATGACCCAAATCCCAACTAGTATTAGTATTATCAGTATAAGTAATCGTAAGTCTCAAAGCCCATGCTCCGGCTGGAAATTCATCGCCCCATGAACCTGCTAATCCAAGAACAAATAATCTTCTGGCTCTGAAAGGATTACTTTCTCGATTGATTACTTGTTGTGTAGGTTGAGAAGTCAGATTTCCACTATTAGCATGAAAAACAACAAGTTTCCCGGTATAAAAGAATTTGATGTAATTCGTTTCATTTACAACTGGGAGATAGATATATTGACCAGCATATAGTGGTCCGTGAACTGGACCTCCTATGGTTTCATAATTATTTGTATCCCATCCTGGAACATCAATGGATCCATCTAAACCATCCAATAATAACTCAAAATTCTCATAATCAGATATCATACCGCTGAAGTCAACTTGATCGCTTAGTGTTTTCCATTCACTAAAATAAGCATTTTCTTTACCTGTATAGTAGAGTTCCAAACGATAATACAGTTCTTCATCAAGTGATAACTCAATTTGATTATCACTTTGTAATCTTTCTTCTCTAAAATTAGAAGGATAGATAATATTCCCTGCAGTTCGAGTGAAATTCCAATCCTTATGACTTATCCAACTGGATGAGTTACCAATTGAACTTATAGGAGTTGTCCAAACAATAACATTAGTAATTTCCACTTGTTTTGTTCCAGTATTTGAAAAGAATATTGTTATTTCATCATAACGCGAATCTTTGTTTGTATCCTTTACATTATAGATTGAAGCAGAAAGACTAGTTGTATTTAAGAAAGGTATTATTACAAAATAAACAATCGATACAGAGCTAACTGTTAGAGCAATGAGTAAGATTGATGAAAGTACAGGACTGACACCTCTCCTTCTCCTAAATATTCTTTTCATTGTCTTTAACATAAGGTGAGTTCACCTTGCAAATAATTATAGATTAGAGTTTTTAAATTTTCGAATATTATTCAGACATTATAATATATACTAATCGATATTATATGCTTTCGTGTTGTGATAAGCTTGAAAAAATAAAAAAAATTGAATTAGTAATCTAATTCAATCTTAGATAGTTTACCTAAATGTTATTGCAAGTATGTGTGCAGAAGAATAGTCATCACCAGGATCTGTAAATGTTATTGATTTTACATATTTATAGAAATCAATGTAGAACCTTGTTGTATGTGTATGTATGTGTGAATGTGGCGTATCAATTTGGTTTCCCAAATCAATTTCTGTGACATATCCATATGGTGCTGATATACAATCATGACCAGGATTAGAATTATACCACCAATCATCAACATATTCATGTCCCAGATCCCATTCACTCACTGAATCATCTGTATAAGTAATAGTAACTCTTACAGACCAATCGCCATTAGGAAATTCATCGCCCCAGGAACCAGCTAATCCTAAAATGTAGAATTTCCTCGATCGGAAGAAAGTAGAAACATTCATCGATTGTACTAATGGTATATCTGATAAGTTACCACGAGGAGCTTGACCATTCATAATCAAAATACTATCTCCAACCCAAAATAAAACATCAGTTTCATTGAGGACTGGTAAGATGTTGTAGTTATCCTCTAACAACGTGTAATCTCCACCTTCTGTATTATAATTATTGGCAGTTCTACTTGGGTCATTAATAGTTCCTTCAAATGCTGTTGCAGTTAATTCAAAAGCTGAGAAATCTATTAAAAGATCGACTTCATCAAAATAATCATTTAATCTAAACCAATCAATGAAGAGTGGATTATCTCCACCATAATACATTATCTCTATTCGAGCATAAGTATCTTCAACTACGGTTAAAATTATTTGTTCTTCACCACTGATTTTGACATCAGTAGCTACATCAGAGGGATTAATTGTAATATCATTCGGATTACTGAAATTCCAATCCATTAAAGCAAGCCAATTGTTAGGGTTGGAAAGATCACTCTGAGTACAAATCCAAATTGTTATGTTATAAATATCAATAACTTGTGTTCCTGAATTAACCATTTGTAGAGTTATTTCATCATACATAGAATCCTTATTAGTATCACTAACAAAGGTTATTTCTGCATCTAATTTGTATGTTTTAAACATAGGTATTAATACAAAATAAACTAAAGCTACAGCTGCAACAGTAAGTGCAATCAATAGTATTGTTGCAATTACTGGACTGATTGCTTTTCTTCGAGCATAAATACTTTTTATTTTATTAATCATAACGATGAACCTACCAAATATTTGGTTTTGATAATTTTTTGATGATTTTACAATTCTATACTCTATATTTAGAATAAATCATTATTAAATTAATTGTATTTTGCAAGTTTACACAAGAAGAGTAGATTATTCTTTTTTGACTGTTAAGAATAAATTATGATGAGAGATTTCACTTTTAATAATGCTTAGTCCTGCTTCTTCTACTATTTCCATTAATTCTTCAGGGTCAAAAAGATAATAGTATCTCTCGATTTTTTCTCCATTGGGCATCACCCATGGAACATAGACATCTTTCTCGCCTTTAGCTAATTGTTCAACCAAATCGCTTTTCTTAAATCGTGAGTGCGTTCTTTGCCAGCAACTGATTAAGCCAACACCATTTTTTTTAAGCACTCTCTTAATCTCATTTAAAACCAATTTTCTTTGTTCATCTGTTTCAAGATGATGAATAACTGCTATCATAATGAATCCATCAAGTGATGATGATCTAAATGAAAGATATCTTGCATCTCCATTAATCAATCCAAAAATTCTTTCTTTCACTTTTTGCAATACGTTTTCCCTAGCAGTTTTTAAAATATTAAGAGAGATATCATAACCAATTGCTTCTATATCATTCTCAATAAGAATTCTAGAATGTCTGCCATTACCTGAACCTAAATCCAGTACAACTTTACCAGGAGCAATTTTTGAAATGAAAGTTATAACTTCTTCCCAAGGATGTTTCCTTTTGGAATCAAAACTCTCTGCAATTATATCATATACTTCTGAGATAGAAGGAGAATCATTATTGGTTTTTGGTATCTTTGTTTTCTTCATTACAATGGAATTCCTTTAACTGGTTTAATAACTTTAGTGTAAAAATCCCAAGAAGTAAATCAAGATTAATCCTTGAAATTTATCAATAAATTTAATTGATTTCATTGAGTAATCTAGTATGGCAATGATGTGACGTACGGTCTGGCTAGTCTTTGTGTAAGACTATGAGCTAAACTGGGGTAACTGAGCCATTATTTTTCTCGTTTCTCTATAAAATGCATTTTCTAAGGGTTCATCAAAATAAATTTTAATGTTAAATTATACTTCTGTTTGAAGTTAATATCAATGAGGAATAAAAATGGGTAAAAAATTTAATGTTATACAAGTTGGTTTCGGACCAATGGGGCAATTAGTAGCTAAACTCTTAGTTAAAAGAAAAAACATCAAATTCGCAGGTATCGTTGATATTGATCCAGCCTTTGAAGGCAAGACACTTGATGAAATAATTGATGTTCCTAGAACCCCAAAGCTTCCTATCGTGAAAGAATTAGAGCCATTATTAACTAAAAAAATTGATCTTGTGATAATTGCTACTTCATCATTTTTTGAAACAATAACTCCTATGATAATGCAAATTATTAAAGCAGGTGCAAATGTACTTACACTTTGTGAACAGCTATCATATCCATGGGATTTTCACCCAGAACTTTCAGCAAAAATTGACGAAGCTGCAAAAGAGAAAGGTGTTACAGTCGTCGGTTCAGGAATAAATCCAGGTTATTTAATGGATCTCTTGCCTATTGTTTTGACTGCTCCATGTGAAACTGTTGAAAAAATACACGTTACACGAATGATGAACTCAAGCAGAAGAAGAATTCCATTCCAGAAGAAAATAGGAACTAACTTAACCATTGGTGAATTCAATAAGAAGATCAGTGATAAGGAAATTACCGGTCATGTTGGCTTAGAAGAATCTATTCAAATGATCGTTTCCGCTCTTGGTTTTGATATTGATGAAATCATTGAGTTCCCACCAAACGCTATGATAACAGAGAAAGCTTTTGATAGTCCCTTAGGAAGAGTAGAAGAAGGTTATGTTCGAGGTTTACATAGTCGTGGTGTTGCTAAAAAGGGTGATAAGGAAATTATCATCTTAGACTTTTATGCTTATTCTGGTGACCATGATGAGTATGATAGTATCACTATTGAAGGTGTACC
>JAUVZH010000208.1 GCA_030602675.1 Candidatus Heimdallarchaeota archaeon
GTAGATGTCAATTTTTACACCTTATCATTCTATTTCTTTTGATTCCCTCAACCGGAGGGTTCGTCAATATTACGTACCTTCTATGGTCACCAATTTGTGGATTTTTAGCCATCCAGCCCTTCAGCTTCATCGTCTAGTTTCCTCCCTGTTAATTTTAGAAAAACATCTTCTAATGTTGCAGTTTTTAATGAGAATTCATCAACTTTGATCTTAGCATCATAGATTCGTTGTAGTACTTGATTAGCAATTTCTGTTCCGTTTTCAATCTCTATGTCTGTAAAGTGAAACTCATCTTCACATTTTGAACTGATTGAACCAACATTTTCAAGCCTATCAAACAAGTCTTTGGGAATAGGTTGACGCGATTGCAAATTGAGTATATGTTTCTGTTTCATACTTAGTTTCAATCTTTCTGGAGTACCTAGAGCAATGATGGATCCTTTGTTTATCAAAGCAATTCGATCGCATAACTCATCTAAGATTTCCATGTTATGAGTACAAAGTAAGATTGTTTTTCCTTGTTTTTCTTGTAATTCCTCCTTGAGGAATTTGCGAAATTCTTTACTAGCGCGAGGATCTAATCCTCGCTCTGCTTCATCTATCAACAATAGCGGTGGGTCATGAACAAGAGCTCGACAGAAGGCTACTTTCATCTTCTGTCCAGTGCTCAAGTTTTGCACTAGTTCGTCTTTCTTATCATTGAGTTTAAACTTCTCAATAAGCTCTAGAGCTCGTTTTTCCGCTTCTTTTTTACTTAAATGGTAAAGTCTTCCAAAGAAGACTAAATTCTCAAGAGGAGTCATTTTCCAATAGAGTGATCTTTCTCCACCTGTAACTAATCCAAGAGATGTTCTTACTGGTGTTGGATTCGTACTAACATCATGATTGTTTACTAGAATTGTTCCACTTTCAGGTAGAACCAAGGTTGAGATGATTTTTGTTAATGTTGTTTTTCCTGCTCCATTCGGTCCTAGTAAACCGAATATTTCTCCTTGCCGTATCCTAAGCTTAACTTTGTTGAGTGCATGAGTGTGTTTAATCTTCTTTTTGAAGATGAGACCTTTCTTTACGTAGGTCTCTGAAATGGTGGATTCTTCATCTTTGTCACCATTTAGTTCAAAGTCCTTCTGGAATAACCGAAGTCTTCTCTTTACTGACACATATGTTTTTGAAACATCTTTTATTTCGATCAATTTTTTATTCAACTCTGTTTTTTTTCTTTTGATTTCATTATTAATTTAATATCAAACGTCTTATAGTGCCAAATTTATAAATGGATAAAAAACAAGAAAACAATTTTAGCAGGATTTTACTTAACTAACATTAAGTAAGTTGAAGAAAAATCATCCTAAAAATAGGAGGTCTTCTCGTCCACCAAACGAAGGCGCTTATTGCACATGCTAAGTTCAAAATGTTGCCTAAAGCATTCTATGAGCAGCTATAGCTCTTATATCCAATGCTTTGCATGGCTACACTTGTCACAAGTGATAGCATGTGCCTTCCAGGCGCGCAATATCGATCGTACTAAGAAAGCCGATCTTTGCAATCTTCATTTTTCTGGACATGCTTTTACCTCATGTACTTATTCTTGTCGTGCGATATAATCATTTATAATGATTTTGGTTACCATGGAAAATAAGAACCTATTCTCATGTTTATGAGAATCATTAAATATTCATAGTTTATATTTATAGTATTTTGATAGAAGGTTAGGGAAAATGCTAGAAATAAAAAACCAGAAAGCTATTTTGAAAATTATCGTGCTATCAATTCTTCTTTTTCTTTCAAACTTTACACTGATGATAACAAAAGTTTCTAGTATTGGTTATCAGGTATCCTTTGAGGAAATTGCTCATATTGAATCAACTGGTGGTGATACTTTTATGAGCCAAGTACTTGGTGATCTTGTTGTTGTAATGGATATGAATGCTGGATTGAAAATTTATGACATCTCTGACCCAGTAAATCCAATATTGTTAGATTCTTTTTATGATGGTGGAATACCACATCAGTTTTTCATTGATGAGGATCTATTGTACTTAGCTGATCATTTTAATGGATTGGAAATATATAATATAAGTGTACCAAATAATATCCAAAAAATTGGGCAAATGGCAGATACTGGCGATGGAGAAACTGACGGAGTTTTTGTCAATAACAATGTTGCTTATACAGCTGAATGGCATGACTCTACTTGGGATTGGAAAATGGTCTTGATTGATGTATCTGATCCAACAAATCCAACAAACATCGTTGATTATGTAGATGGTGACAATGAGTTCGTTCGATTTTATGTTGAAAACGATATATGCTATACAGCATGCTTGCAATCAGGTTTTAAAATACTTAATGTATCAAATCCTATGAGTATAGCCGAAATAAGCCATTTTGAAGATTTGAACTACTGCTTTAATTTTCAATTTAATAATAATCTTGTTTACCTCGCGGATGGTAGAGGTTTCAATATACTAGACGTCAATGATATTACCAATCCAACAAGAATTGGTAGGTATAATTCCACTCTATATGATGTTAAAGTTAAAGATAATCTTGCTTTTACTTCTGATGATGAAAAAGGAATTATAGTATTGAATATCACCAATGTAGATGATATTAAAAAAATAGGTGAATTTGAAGTTGAAGATGTTGTTGGAATTGATGTGTCAGATAACTATCTCTACCTTTCATTGCATGGACATAGCTTTAAAATTGTAAAATATGAAATCGTTGAATCTACTGATGAAGCAAGATTACCTAATTCAATAATCATAATTTTGGTTATAGGTTTATTACCTTTAATAGCAAGAATAATCAAAAAATTCTCATTTAAAAAACAATAAATGGAATCATTATTTAGCTATTTCATTTGGTAAACGGAAATCTTCCTTAATAACATTCAATACTACAAGAGTTTCTGTTCGATCTACAAATGGCATTGCTAATAGTTTTTTTGCGAATTCACTAACATCATTTTTACTTTTGAATTTAGCAATGACTATAGCATCTATTCTTCCTGTTACATCATAGACAGCACATACACCTGGTAATTTAGCGATTTCCTCTTCCGCTTCAAACAGTTTACCCCTAGAAAGTGTTAATTGAGTAATAACAGTTAGTTCTAAACCTAAAACATCGTAATCAACTACAGCAGTATATCCCTTAATAATTCCTTCTTGCTCCAACGTTTTTAGTCTTCTAGTAACTGTTGTTAAATGTTTGTTTGTAGCATTAGCTATTTCTTGAGCAGGGGTTCTAGCATCTTCAATCAGCATGCCAAGAATTTTGTAATCTATTTCATCCAGAATCATTGATCAATCACATATTCCAATTATATTATCACAAACATATGACCAATAAATATAAAAAGTATTGCCTTTTTTGTATAATTATATCATTAATATTGCAAAAAATAAACCATTTTTGCAATAGATGTGCATTTTCATCTCCATAATGTTAAGTTTATAGGATTGTTGGTCTATGAATGGGTTAAAAGAGAAGTTAGAAAAGTATGAAGCAATTCAAGTTCAATTTAGCGACCTTCATGGTGTTCTGAAAAGTGTTACTGTTCCAAGTGATAGTATTAAAGATAATCCGGAAGAAGGAATATGGTTTGATGGTTCATCAATAGAAGGCTTTACTCGTATTTATGAATCTGATCTTTATCTTCGACCAGATGTTAATACATTAGTTGAGCTTCCATGGCTAAATACAATTGCTTGTTTATGGGGGGATGTTTTTACTCCTCAGAATAAACCATTCTTGGGTGATCCTAGAGATGTTCTTAGAAGAGCCTGTAAGCGAGCTGAAGATATGGGCTTTATTTTCAAAGTAGGAGCTGAGCTTGAGTTCTTTCTACTCAAGAAAAAAGATAGCCATTATACAACAATTGATCATGCAGGATATTTCGATAGCTCACCATTTGATAATGGTTTTGAAGTTAAAAGAGCTATTCTAGTAGGGGCAAAAAAGATGGGTATTTCTTGTGAAATGGCACACTATGAAGTTGCTAGAGGGCAACAGGAGATAGATTTCAGATACAAGCGAAGCAATGGAAACAGCTGATAGAATAATGATGATGAAATTACTAATACAAACAGTCGCAAGACAACATGGATTAGTAGCTAGCTTCATGCCTAAACCTTTCTTTGGTCTGAATGGAAGTGGAATGCATTGTCATCAATCTTTATGGACTCATGACGATAAGAATGCGTTTTATGATTCAAATGATGATATGTTGCTTTCTAATGTAGCAAAACAATTCATAGCAGGACAGTTAAGGTATTCTAAGGAAATTGTAGGTGTCCTAGCTCCAACGGTAAATTCCTACAAAAGACTTGTTCCTGGGTATGAAGCACCAGTTTATATTAGTTGGGCTCAATTAAATCGCTCTGCATTAATTAGGATTCCACGAATACCTAAAGATCGTAGTTCATCAGTTAGGGCAGAATTACGATGTCCTGATCCGATGTGCAATCCCTATTTAGCTTTAGCAGTTATGTTAGAAGCAGGTCTTGAAGGAATAAGACAAAACATAGAAGTTCCTTCACCAAGGCAAGAAAATCTCTATGAAATGGAAAGTGAAGATTTGATTTCATTAAAAGTTGATCACTTGCCAACCAGTCTTTGGGAAGCAACTCAGTTCATTAAAGAATCAGAACTAGTAAAAGGTGTATTTGAAGATCCTTTGTATGATTCCTATATAAGAGCAAAAACAAAGGAATGGGATGAATATCGACTTCAAGTTACAGAATGGGAGAAGAATAAATATTTGATGAGATATTAATTTCTCATCTTTTTTTTTATTAACAATTTTTAAATAGCTGATTTTCACATTATATCTTAATATAAGTAAGATTTGTAGGAGTATTTTGATGGAAGAAAAAACACAATTGGAAAAGGCTTGTTATGAAGTAATTGGTGAAAAATACAATGAATATTATTCACTTCTTTCTAAATTATTAATTTTGAATCCTGATATCATTAAAAATAATGATCCTAGATTTTCAGCACAATTTACTTTAGTTCTCTTTGATGATGAGATTAAAGATAAAACCCATATTGTCTGTGAATTAATAGAATATTTGAATATGAACAAGATTGATAAAAAAAACGAAATAAACGAAGTTAAAAAACTACTTGTTTTAGATCCAGTTCTAAATATAACACACAAAATCATAACCGTTTTGAAGAAATTAAATGATCCAAATTACTCAAAGTTGATGAGGAAAGTTACAATAAAGTATCATACTCAATTATACTATAACATGGAAGGCTACAGTAAAAGAAGAATATAGGATTTTTGTCAGTTTACAGCTTTTATAATATGGTTTTATTTTTCTGTCTTACTCGACGATAATAATTTCACAATCGCTTATATATGGAATTCAAATTATTTGTACTTTAATAGTTCTCTTGAAAAGGAATTATTAGTGGGTGATTAAGTGAATTTTACAAAATCTAAGAAAATCACATTAGTCTTTATTATTGCTATGATGGTGAGTATCCCCTTTATTCAAGCTTTTTCAACATTCATTCCTGGAATGGTTGCTATACAGCTTGACAAAGATGATGCTATTATAAATGCAAGTGAGACACTACAAGAAAATATCCCAGAAATTAGTGTTATTGAATATGGTTCATTCAAAT
>JAUVZH010000154.1 GCA_030602675.1 Candidatus Heimdallarchaeota archaeon
CCTGTACCATCTGTTTTAAATGTGCTCTTAGGGATTTCACCTTTATACTCATTTATGGAATCAATTAATTCTTGTTCGGAATTACCTCCAAAGAAGATTGGTTCAATCTCTAGTGAAATGTTTTTACTAATGTAATCTTGCCATTTTGAGGTATCTAGAACCTTCTCAAATTCACCTGTGGTACTTAATCCTTGAGCAATATGAGCTCCTGCAAGAATGTTCTGTAATTCCTCAGAGCTAATTAGGGTTGGTAAATGACCCTTAGTTTTACCAGGAATATATTCCTCCATAATTGCATGGTAGTTTGTACCACCAAACCCAAAAGAAGAAATCCCTGCAGCTCTAAAACCAGTTGAAGGGAGTTTCCAATCTTGTTTTTTAAGATTAACGTAAAATGGTGAAGTTGCCCAATCTATTTTTGGATTTGGGGTCTTAAAATTGATAGAAGGTGGCAGAATTTTATGGTACAGTGCAAGAGTTGTTTTTATTATTGAAGCAATGCCTGCAGCACTCTTCAAGTGACCAATTTGACTTTTAATAGAACCTATAGCTATTGATGCTGGTTTTATGTCTTGGGCCATTTCATTTAGTACTTGCATTTCAATGACATCACCTACAGTTGTACTTGTACCGTGTGTTTCAATGAATTGTATATCAGAGAATGTAAGACCAGCCTGGTTTAGTGCTCTTTCTATTGCAAGTTTTTGGCCGATAGGATTAGGGGCAGTAATTCCTTTTCCTTTTCCGTCAGATGCAGCTCCAAACCCTCTAAATACAGCGTAAATTTTATTGCCATCTTTAACAGCTTCTGATAAACGTTTTAAAACACAGAAACCTGCTCCTTCACCCATAACAAATCCGTTTGCTCTAGCATCAAATGGAAAAGATCCTTCTGCAGATATAGCACCTATTTTTGCAAACTTCACAAATGTTGTTGGGTCTAAAGAGCAATCTACACCTCCACTAATGGCTAAATCATATTCTTTATCAAGAAGTCCTTTTACTGCTACATTCAATGCTGCTAAGCTTGATGCACATGCTGCATCTGTAGTCATACTTTTACCGCGAAGATTGAAAACATTAGCAATTCTCCCTGCGATGATATTCGATAATTCCCCTGGCATAGCATCTTCATTTATTGGTGTTAGTTTAGATTCATAACTATCGAATACTTCTTTTCTAATACTATCCCAAGATTTTTTGTCTATATCCTTAAATGAGGGAGTCTTTTCTATTGAAGCCAAGAATTCAGGCACATAGATCTTTCGAGTACGATCTCCTCTTATCTCATCACCCATCGAATTACCTATGATAACTGCAGTTCTATTATTATCCACACCTTTTTCAAGTAATCCAGAATCAGTTAGCGCTTCTTTTGCAGCCATTAAAGCTAGTTTCTGAGTTTTGCCCATTGTTATTGTAACTTTTGGAGGTATTTTGAATTCTATTGAATTGAACTTAAGATCTTCAATTTCAGCAGCAATTTTTGCATAGGTTTTGTTTGGCGCATTTCTATCTTCATCATAGTATAGATTGATATCGCCATCCCATCTTTTCTTTGAGATTTCTTTTATGGAATAAACTCTTTTGAGTATATTATTCCAATATGTTTTGATATTTGGTGCATCAGGAAAAACGCAACCTAAACCAATAACAGCTATTCCTTCACTTTCAAATATATCAGTATTAATTTCTTGATAAGCTATATCTGTTGATACTGGGTCTATTTTCTTTTCTGGGATTTTTAGCACTTGTTCGCTTATTTGTTTCAGCTTTTCAGCTAATTCCATTCCCTTCTTAGTAACTACTTTTTGGGAATTCAAAATAAGCTCATCATGCAAATTATCAATCGATCGTATACAACGAAGACTTGAGACAATTTGACCAATTAGATAATTGCCCTTCTTATGTTGCACTTTTTCATCTACAAACATGAACCTATTAGGTTTGTCGTCTTCACCATCCGGATTCCAGGTTTCACCTAATGCAGCTACTCGAGTTGCTCCTAAATTGTCTCGTTCATACTGATGCTTACGTTCCTTTAAGCTAATACCTTCATGAATTCTATCCAATTCTCTTTTGATGATTTCTCTTGCAAATGGTGTTGGGATAGATCTTGCTCGAGTATTTACTGTTTCACCCATGACCATGGTCTCTTTAGCATTTAATGCTAATTGTTGGTATAATGGTTGAATTGCACCGGTTTCAACAATTTCTTTTACTAAAATATATGCTGAACCAACCCACATGACACCATTCATTAATTCAGGTAATGAAGAACTAACAACACCAGCTATTGCAGCAGAAAATCTATCACCAATTCCTCCTGCAAATGCAACTGTTACTTTTTTATTGCTATTCTTTATGCTATCTTCTAACTTTACTAATTGGTGTAAAGATAATTCCCATAAAACAAAACTTGTTAAAACACCTATATGTCCACCACATTCCATTCCTTCTAAAACCAAGGAATAAACGTTTGATTCTATAGCTTCTGCGAAAATCATTGGTGAGGGTGTATGTAGGAATGTTTCAATACCATTTTTCATTATTTCTTTAGCTTGATCAATGGTTCCAGCAGCAACAACAACAAAAGGTGGCTTTAGTTCTTTAATTATTTTCAGATGTTCATCTCGAGCAGTTTTATTAACTTCAAGACCAATAAGTCCACATCCAAATGGTTTTTCACCTAATGCCTTTTTAGTTTCGTTAATTAAAGTTCTAGTTTGATTAGGGAAGAGTGAACCTAAAGCTAGAAATGGTAATGCTCCTGCATCTGATGTCACTTTAGCAAATTTTGGACTTTCAGAAACATTAGCCATTGGGCCTTGGATAAGGGGATATTTTACTCCAAGGGTCTTTGCAATCTCAGTATTTTCTCTAAATGGATAGTTTATTATGGCTTTTGTGATTTGCTTCTTTGTTTGCTTAAGCAGACCATTAATTATACCATTAACATCTTTGAATTTGGTAGTTAAGATTCCTGCAAAAGGTATATCCTGACCTATAGGAATCAAACAGTTAGATATATCATCCTTATCAAACATATCTCTGTTAGAAAAAAGAATTTCTTGGAAAACCTTAGTTCGCTCTTTTTTAGTAAGCTCTAATAATTCCTTCTCCTTTTGGACAGTTTCACGAACTATTTTTGTTCCTAAACGAGCATAAACGCGATATTTCTTAGAAGTGGATTCACCCAATACCTTTGTATCAGTTGCATCCAATTTGGATAAGAATTCTTTGACATGATTTGAAAGAGGACTTTCAGGTGTCAGAAATAGTTGAGTATCCAAAACAACAGCTTTAGCTCCAACAGCAAAAACAGCAGGGGTAGTATAAAGACCAATACCACCTTGGACTACAAAAGGCAATCCAGCATCTGCAAATTGCTGTGCGAGTATGAAAGATGTTTGATCACCAACTCTTCCAGCAGCCTCATTACCTTTAACAATATATGCTTCTGCCCATTTCTTATCATAAGCTTCTTCTAAAGAAATCACTTCAGCTAAAAGAACAATAGATTTAGCTTTAATCTTTTGTAAATCAGTTGAAGTAAGCTTGAAATCCCCAATAACTAGAATCAAAGGAAAAGTATCTTCATGTTTAGTAAGAACAAGCTTCAATTGTTCTTTAGAAGAAATTCTAATTCCCCATGAATCGTTTATATTTTGGGAGCAATTTTGTAATAATTCTTGAATCGTATCTTCTTGCAATCGTTCTAAATCAACAAGACCAATACCACCAGATTCAACTACAGATTTAATCAAAGTGATATCAGAAATTCCTTGTGGATTATAAGCTAATATTGGTTTACGTTTACTTATGATATTTTCAAAATCATATCTAGAAGCCATTTTTTTATCTCCTGTTTAATGATAGTACATACTATAACGATGAGCTTAAAGGGGCATATTTCCGTGCTTTTTGTTCAATCTTTTTTCTCTTTTTCTGAGTAAAGGCCAGAGAGAGGCAATTAGTTTTTGACGTGTTTCACTAGGAAGAATAACATCATCAATGTAACCTTTTTCTGCAGCTAAATAAGGATTATTGAATTCTTCTGCAAAATCATTTTTCAGATTCAATAACATTTCTTCTTTGTTTTCAGCAGCTGCTAAATCTCTTCTGTAAATGATTTGAACTGCACCTTCTGAACCCATAACTGCAATTTCAGCTGTTGGCCATGCGAAATTAATGTCATTTGCAAGATGTTTGGATCCCATAACTATGTAGGCTCCTCCATAAGCTTTTCTTGTAATAACTGTTAATTTTGGAACCGTGGCTTCAGCATATGCAAATATGAGCTTTGCTCCATGCTTGATAATGCCATTATGTTCTTGATCTAATCCAGGTAAGAATCCTGGAACATCTACGAAAGTGATAATTGGAATATTGAATGAATCACAGAAGCGTATGAATCTTGCTGCTTTGATTGAAGCATTAATGTCTAAAGCTCCTGCAAGTATACTTGGTTGGTTGGCTATAAGACCAATAGGATGGCCATTTAGTCTTCCAAAACCAATTATGATATTTTGGGCCCATTTCTTTTGCAGCTCTAGGAAGTTTCCTTTATCTACAATACGTAGAATTACTTCTCTCATATCATAGGGTTCTTGTGGGTCATCGGGTATGATATCATTGAGCATATCAAATTCGTATCCATTAATGGTTGAAGTATCCTTTAATGGAGGATCTTCCAAATTATTAGAAGGAAGATAGGAGAGAAGCACTTTTATGAGCTCAATAGATTCAATTTCATCAGAGCCAACCAAATGAGAAATTCCAGAATTAGTGCTGTGTGTGGAAGCACCACCAAGCTCTTCAAAAGATGTCTCCTCTCCTGTAACAGCTTTAACGACTGCAGGACCAGTGACAAACATGTAAGAAGTATCTTCTGTCATAACAATAAAATCTGTAAGCGCAGGTGAATAAACAGCTCCTCCAGCAGAAGGACCTACAATGCAAGAAATTTGAGGAACAATACCAGAAGCACGAACATTTCGAATGAAAATATCACCATAACCTGCTAGTGAATTTGCACCTTCTTGGATTCTTGCACCACCAGAATCATTAAACCCAATTATTGGGGCACCATTCTGCATTGCTTGATCCATTAATTGAGTTATTTTTTTAGCATGAGCCTCACCAAGACTTCCACCTAGAATTGTGAAATCTTGACTGTAAACATAAATTAATTTGCCATTTACTTGACCGAAACCAGTAATAACACCATCAGTGTAGAATTTCTTCTTGTCCATTCCAAAATTGCTGTTATTATGTCTGACAAACATATTGGTTTCAACAAATGAACCTGGATCTAGTAGAAGTTCAATTCTTTGACGTGCAGTTAATTTGCCCTTCTCTAACTGCTTCTGAATTGCTTGTTCTCCACCACTTTGTAGAGCTACTTCTCTTTTCTCCAATAATTCCTCAGCCTTCTGCTGAGTTTTGCCTTTTTTGAGTAAAAGTTCTCTATTTTCAGTAAGCTCTGAATTCATATTCATTTCAAATGTCTCCTGTTTCATTAAACGGTTGCCAAGCCGTATCTAGAAACGGCACTATGATAGTCATATATGTATCTTTTTATTACTGTAAAAGTCTCTACGACAAAATTGCTCTTTTGAAATGGTTTTACAGTAAAAAGGCGTTAGTGATAAATAAGACTACAAAAACTGCATTGGTATCATGTTTAATACTCTGTTAATAGCAAACAGAGGTGAAATTGCAGTAAGAATAATCCGAGCAGCTCGTGAGCTTGATATTAAAACCTTCGCAGTTTATTCCCCTGTTGATCGAAATGCACTTCACGTGAAGCTCGCTGATGAATCTTTTGAGCTAGTTGAAGATGGGGAAACTCCAGGATATTTAGATATTGATCAGATTGTAGCTATTTGTAAGCGCGAAGAAATAGAAAGTGTTCACCCAGGTTATGGCTTTCTGTCTGAAAGTGAGATTTTTGCTCAAAGATTGTTAGATGAAGGAATTACATTTGTTGGTCCCTTACCTGAAGTTATTGAACTTCTTGGAAATAAAGTTAAGTCAAGGGAAAAGGCAATAGAAGCTGGATTATCCGTTCCACCTGGTTCTGATATTATCTCAAATTATAAGGAAGGAATTAGAGAAGCTGAAAAAATTGGTTATCCAGTATTAGTTAAGGCTGTTTTTGGTGGAGGAGGTATGGGAATTCAAGTTGCTCATAATAAAAAGGATTTGAAAAGCGCTCTTAGAAATGCTAGTGCTCAAGCTAAATCAGTATTTGGACGTGGTGATGTTTTCCTAGAGAAATTTATTGAGCAACCAAGGCATATTGAATTTCAAATCTTAGCAGATAATTTCGGAAATGTTGTTCATCTAGGTGAAAGAGAGTGCTCAATACAACGTAGAAATCAGAAATTGTTAGAAGAATCACCATCAACAGCTATTACAAATACAGAGAGAAAGGAAATTGGTGCTTTAGTTTGTAAACTAGCAAAAACTCTTGGTTACAGAAGTGCTGGTACAATAGAATTCCTCTATAAAGATAATCAAGTTATGTTTAATGAAATAAAT
>JAUVZH010000056.1 GCA_030602675.1 Candidatus Heimdallarchaeota archaeon
TTTTTTTATGTTTTAAACATAACCTTGCTCAAGAATTAGTCATTCTGATTTTTCTTTGATTTTATATATATCGAGATCAAAGATAACAATTTCTTTTTCAGCCTCGAGCAATCTTTCTGCAAGATGAAAACCAATAAAACCTGCACCACCTGTTATGAGGATTGCCATGATTATTCCTTCTAATATTACTCATCATTTATGATAATTCTTTATGTATTCGCTTTTAAAACTAACTACAAAAAATGTGTATTAACTACTTTTCAACTTCTTTTTTCAACAAGGGGCTATACAGTTCAACACGCCTATCTAAGAAGAGATGATTATTTGCGGTTATCATTTTATTTCTTGCTTGCATAGGGTCAATTTCAACGATTTTTACATCTTCATCATGTTCATTAGATTGTGCAAGAAGTTCCATTTTGGGGCTAGTTATTTGACTTAAACCAGTAAAGGATAATTGAGAGTTTGGTCTAATGTCTTCACCTGTTCTATTTGCGGTAATTGTAAATATACGATTTTCAATTGAACGAGCAAGCATTGTTTTCTGTGAGAATTGTAAAACTAGATTAGCTGGATGACAAATGATATCTGCTCCATGTAAAGCTAGAATCCTAGCAGTTTCAGGAAAAACCCAGTCAAAACAAACCATAATACCTATTTTAGCATCTCCTAAATCATAGATTTTAAAAGGTCCATTACCTGCTTTGAAAAAATCTTTTTCATTATTAAATAGATGGATTTTACGATAGACATCTATAAAACCTTCTGGACCAACAAGAACTGCTGAATTATAAAACTCGGAATCAGAAACTTTTTCACAAATTCCAGCAACAATAAAAGTATCTGTTTCTTTAGCGATTTTACTCCAAGCTTTTGTTGAAGGTCCATCAGGGACTTTTTCTCCAAACCTTTGCAACTCTGATTTGTCAATGAAAAGATAACCTGTGGTACAAAGCTCAGGAAGCACAAGCAAATCTGCTTCCTTACCTTTAGTGATTAACTCAATAGTGCGATCTAGATTCTTTTGTACTTCGCCAAAAATCGGATTGAATTGTATGTAACCGATTTTCATAATTGTTTCCTCAATATATTAACTATACAGAAGGGCACTCTAAATAAAGTTGTTTAAGAGATAAACGAAACTTTTCAAATAACATTTTGTTAAAAAAAGAAAGAGTTTGGGGGGATAACCCCCTTATTTTGTATTATTCCGCAGCGACTTTTTTCTTCGTGAATGTTTCTTTAAGACCGAAGATTAAGAGACCACCAAATATTGCAGCAGCTACGTATCCAGCAATTTGCCAATCAGGCAAACTGATGATAAGAATAATTGCTCCAACAATAATGGCAGCAGCAAAAAGAACTGCAAATAATCCCCAGAACCTATGAGCTCTGGAAACTGGATATTCAGCTCTTAGCACTTTACCTCTCGCAGCGTCAACCAATGCTTCACCATCCCAATTACCATAGGAATATCCTACTCTATAGAATGGAACATGAAGATAAGAAACTTCTTTCATTTTGATATCTTGTCTTACGCCATCGACTTTGTGTATTTCTCTGTAAATCAATTGATTATGACGATTTTTCACTCGAGCTTCAGCAATACTATAAGCTTCTTCATAACCAATTTCTGTATCGTATATTCTTCCACCTTCGTTATTGACAGCATTGATATCAAATGCGTCCTTTGAACCTACAGGTATTTTCTCATCCCTGATTTCTTTGTATTGTTCTTTATATCCAAAAATAAGACAAGTTTGATCCATGTCTATCGTACCACGTTCAGGACGATTTCCAGTATTTATCGTTCGACTCCAATGTCCACTATGAACTGGTGTACAGAATTTACCTATACCTTGGTACTCAGTACGTCCATGAAAGTTGAAAACCCAGAAAGGCATCATACGAAGCTCAAATTCTTTAAAAATCGCTTTATCAGCGAAATCGCTTGGAACTCCAACAAATTTGGATAAATATTGAGGTATTAATTCGGTTAACTCAGAACCGCTGAAATAAACTGAGAGCATATGATGATTTTGAAATGTTTTACCAGTTAGTAATTCATTTGGAGTACCACAAAACTCACAAGTTACTACAGAAGCAAAGGGTGGAATGTTATTTTCTGCTTGACAATATCCACATTGAATTTTCTTTTGTTGTTGATCTATGACCATTTCTTATCATCTCCCATCCATTCGGAATCCACATTTCTCACAGAATTGTTGGTTCTGTTCAAGTGGATCACCACATTTTGGACAAAATCTCGCAACGGGAGTTTGACCTGTTGGTTGTTGTTGCAAACTCTCAACTTCTTGTGCTGGAAGCATTTGGAAGTCAAATAGACCTACACCGCCACCACTCGATTTTATTTTATGCGGTTTGTACACTCTTATCATCAGGACAATTCCTACAATTACACCTGCAAGAGCAAGTACTATGAAAACTATAAGCAACCATGTCTGTTCGTCTGCACTTTGGTTATAGAAAATAAAGCCCAATTGTGTTAATATTGGAGCTGCAACAAATCCTAGAAGTGCAATGAACATCATTAATCCTCTATTCTTAATTGGTTGTTCCTCTCGTAATAATTGACCACTACCCCAGTGATAGGCTGCTCTATAAGAGCGCCCTTGAATTTTTCGTCTAATTAGCAGAAGTGGTTCATGCAATAAAGCTGGTTTTGAAAGTGGTTTGAAATTGACTTTTGTATCGAAAACTTCATGCATTTCAGATTTAGCTTTCTGATAAGCTGCTTCGTAGACTACTTCACCGGCTTTCTTAGAAGCTTCACTTTGGTCCCATTCTGGGCTTAAAGCGACCATGTCGTGTCCTACATCTCTGTTAACTAGATTCTTAACAAAATCAGAACTAAATGGAACTGATTCTCCACCCCTGTTTCTTGTAACAGAAGATATTAATTCATTAGCACCAAACATTGTGACTTCTTGTCTGGCAAGAAATCTTACGGAATGGTTACCTTGATGTTGAATTCTCCAAGGTCGATATTCAACGATGGTTTTGGATTCTGTGTAGGTTTTACCACCACGTGTTACTGTTTTTGTTTCAGTACGTTCTCTTCGTTGATACCCACGAGCGTCTACATCGACTTTAGCTTTTACTTCAAAGAATGGTACTAGAATTAATTCCATCTTACTAACATGACCGACTCCTTCTGGAGGAGTTAAAGGCAATGGTTTTATTATTATGTGAGGAGTGATATGACTTTCAGCAACAATATCTCCACAAAAATTGCAGATTGTTAGAAGAGATTCCGCCGAAGGTCTCATTGGTGCACCACATGCTGGACACCTTAATGTTTTTACCATTATTGATCCTTGATCACTCAATACCTTCACGCCAAATATTTTGTATCTCTGAAAAGGTTATACAACCAATTCAATAACAGATTCTAATTGTTTTAGATAAATTAAGCTTACTGTTATGGTAGAAATTGGTTAACTAGTGTATTTTTGATAGCTTTATTGAAGAAAGGGAGTATAATAAAATTTATTTCTCACCAATCCAATTATGAATTATTTCTGAAAACCTTTATCAAATAACAAATCATCTCTCAAGGAGTTTAGGAAGAATGATTAATTGTTTCTTTTGCATCTCATTATGTGTATTAGATTCAAATTAGTGCTTTATAAATAAAATTAGCTTAAATTAATTAGGGAAACATATGTCAATTTTCACAGAACCAAGAAGGAACAATCCGTACTCCTAACCGAAAGTAATTTGTCGGAAATGAGATATTAAAAATAGTTTTATTGTATAATGAAGACTTTTTACAAACATATTGGTTTTTATAATGAGTAACAATAACTATTAATTTAATTAATTATTTTTGATTTCCCTAATTTAAAAATAACGGAAATTAAAATTAAACTTGAGATCAAAATAATAGAACTCCATCCATTCATAGTTGTAGATTCAACTATTGGCAAAATACAACAAGCTATTGATACGGTTGTCACATCCAATTCAAATAATTCATCTGTGTGCAAGCAACTAAAAGTATAGTTTTCATGAGCTAAAAGAACGGTTGAACCTTTACTTTCCCATTGGAAATAACCTAATAGTCTGCCATGTAGTAATCCAGAAGTTACATTTTCATGTATGGTTAGTCCTATAAAGATTTCGATTAAAGGATTACTACTATTAATAGACCAATAAAGTTTACAATCATCTTCCATGACTCCCAGATGAATCTTTAATGTGTCCATGTATGCTAATGTAGCGGATGCTGTGTATTCTTCTGTACATGAATTACCATTAGCGGTTTTTGTAAGAATTGATAAACAAAGCAATATAATGACAAACAATTTTTTCTTAAATAGCACACGTTTCAACAATTAATACACCTAAGATTCATGATTTTTCTCAATAAATTATTGATTTAAATTGTATATAATCTTGAAATAATTCAGTTATTCAATTAGCGAGAAAACCTCTTTGACATTCATTATATCATCCCAATCCTCAAAATACCTTGATGTTCTATCTGAATAAGCACTAATCCAAGTAGGTTGACTACCAAAGAAAGGACACCACATTATATCCACTAAGTACCATGTTGTATTTGAATTCTTAAATGACCAGAAATTACTAGCTGAGTAAATCCCTGTATCATTCAGTCGAACAAAGTAAAATGCATGATTAAAATTATCAAAGAATTCATCTGTAGCAGTTATATTCACATCACTATCTTGAAGTATTGCAACCATTGTATCATATCCAGCACTGACATGACAAGATGCTCCTAAAATCGCAAAGTCTTCACAATCACCTTTTCCCCTAACAAGTGTTTCTATTGATGATTGTACGTAATCCCCAATCATGAAATTCGCAATATCCTCATCTTCAGAAGCTATTATTCTGCTATTAATATGATCAAAGAAAACCGAAACAAGATAATCTTTGTATCCCCAACCTGGAATTCCAAAATAATTATCTATAACACTCCAAGATTCATTCATTGAATTACCATATAGCCATTCCCAAGTACCTTGTTCCGAAATCATCGATTCAACTTTGTTAAACAAATTAGTATTATTCGTACAATGAAGGATTAATTTACAATAATAATTTAAATCAAAGAATGGGATGTATTCGATTTCACTACATAAAGCATAATAAAAAAGCATTTTCTCAACTGGAGAATTGTTAAAAGACAAATCTAGAACATTATGTCTTAATCTGTAAAATTTTACAGAGTAAATCATTCCAAATGAAAGTAAAGATATGACTAGTATGCTCTTACTTGTTTTTCTAATTTTAGGTTTAGCAAAAAAAACTCTTTATCTTTACCAAATTATCTCTCTTTTCCAACTATATCACATCTTTGTACCATATTTTGATTAAATGTGTGTTTTAAACTATTAAAGAGACCGCAAAGAGTTAACCGAAAGTAATAATCAATAAAAACTCATTCAAATGCATCTTTGTTCAAATTCTTTTCTTCTGGGAAGTAACGAAATAATTTAGAAGTTAAATCTTTTCTAGCTTGATTTTCCAGATTATCTATTAGTGTCTTCATGTGAGGAATCTTCTCAGGCAGATCTAGATACAGCATCATCTGACTCGTGTAGCAAAGAAAAAACTCAGGGTCATCGTATTGGTGGAAGTTCTCTCCAGCGAGGAAGAGCTGATCCAAAGTATAGTAAATTAACTCCTCGTATCAATCATCATTGATGTAGGGAAACTTGTCGAAGAACATCCCTAACTCGTCCTCATCGTAATAGATGTGCTTAAAGAACACAATCCTCTCAGCAGCATACTCCACATGATCCACATTATGCTCCTCCATTTGGTTCTTTGCAATTATTCAAACGTACATGGTGGGGTGGAGATAAGAGAGTTCTAGATGGAGGATATTGGTCGTGGTTCAGATTTTATCCAAGGTATCATTGGACTCTTGGGTGGATAAATGATGAAGTACATTCAATATCTATCTGGTGGAGTTCATGTACCATTATTTATTCAGGCCTATCCTATACAGGCAATAGGTTAATGGTTTTTGATTTCATAGCAGACTTAACTTGGTTAGATTGGTATGAGTCAAAATCAGCAATAGTATATTAGTTAAAATGGATAAAAAAATGAATAGATTAAATAACGAACTAAAGGAAGGAAATTGTTAAAAATAAGAAAATTGATTTTAACTTCTTCCTTTCATTTTTTTTAAATTCAATATATAATTACAACATAACTCTATAAGAAAAAGTACCTATGAGTAATAATAACGGAATACCTGTGCAACAACAAAGATTTAGCAGATAAATTCAAGATATTTAGAGAACAGAAAAAAGAAAAATGGTTTAAGAGAAAAGAACAGCTATATCCGAAAAAAATAGCAAATAAAGTATAGGAGCTTCTAGCTCCTATCTTCTTTTCTCCAAAAATGTATTCAACGTTAATTTATTCTAAGAATTCTCTTAAAATCAATCTTTCTCATTATTGATGTCTTTTATCCGCAAAATGTATAGCGAAAAACATTATTAGATATTCAATTGCAGTATAACCTATCAACAAGATACCAAATATCATGGAAAATAGAATTCCCCAACCTAATCCTATTAATGCTATATCTTTCCCAACTAATGGAGCATAGATTCTAATTAATGTTAAAATAAATCCTAATAAATCTAATGCAAAGCTAATGATAAGGTTACATAAGAGTGTTTTTTAAGTGAGTGATAATGTTCTTCCACTAATTTTTCTCTAGTAGTATTGTATCTTACTGCAAGAGCATTTAAACCTCCTAAAGCGTTTTTCTTCAATGTAGCATTGTGTTTACTTAATGAACTTAATTCAATTATTGATTTTCTGAAACCTATGTTCCCTATATAACTAGCAGTAGTTTTTCGCAACTCAATATCTCCTTTCGATTCTTTGAGAATCTTAAGAAAATGTTTTTCATATATCTTGTTTGGGTTCCCTAATCTTCCAATAATAATAATGAATTTTTTTACATCAGGTAGATCCATTTCACTAAATATTTTATCTAAAACCTCCTCTGTTAACAATTCGGATAAGTTCTTCCATTCATAACCAGCTCCCACTCTTCTAAAGAAAATAATATGTATTCCATTACGGACATGAAATGATGTGTCGTTTATCATATAATGAAATAAATGTTTTAGATTTCCTTGTATATTCATATCTGCTAATACTTCAAATGTTTTTAATCTAACCTTTTCATTTTTTTCTATCTTACTCCATTCAATGAATTTTTTCTCAGTTTCTATTGAAATTTTTTTTATTATTAATGTTAATGTAAATATCTTCAACCGAAAATTAGTTATTTCTTCCTCAGAATATTTTTTGTAAGCCTTCTTTCTTCTATTTATATTTAGATTTTTTATGACAATCTTTTCGAGTTTCTGGTGAAATTTATTTAGCTTATGTTTTTGATTAAGTATACCTAGAAGTCTAACAGATTCTGCTCTTAAGTTAATGTTATAACTATTATCATCTATTACCTTTAAAAAATGATTAACAATTCTTTCATCGAATTTTCCCTGACACTCTGAAAGTAAAAAATTCAGACTTTCTTTCTGCTTCTTAGCAGATAATAAATCAAATTCAAGAATTTCTAGTGCAAGACTTGACTCTCTTTCTTGTTCTTTAAGTTGTTCCTCAATTTCTTCCTCTTCAAATGACAATTAAATAACTCCTATTCCTTTTCTATTTACTTGATCTTCTCTCTCTTAACAGTAAATGTATCTGTTTTTTAGGATTTCTAGAGGAATTTTTGATTGTAAAAAGTAGAAATTCTTAGCTTTGACTTATTTCAATCTTACAAATCGTCTTAAAGTTACAATTCCAACAAGAGCTTTTGTTCAAGAAAAATTCTTTTTTCGAAATCTTTTCTTGTGTATTCGTAAGAATCCATTCAAATGTTAATCTGTTTTCTTCTGTTAAATTATAGACTTTCTTTACACCCATTTCATAATAGTAACAACCAACCTCTAACACCTCATAATCAAATCTCTCATCTTCTGTATTCTCCAAGCGATATTCGTTAAGCAATTTTGCATAGAACAGCAATGTAAGATAATCATTAGGTTCAGGAGTTGGCTTATAATCAATTAGTCTTAAACCATTTTTGTCTTCACAAAGTTCAATACAATCAATTTTTCCTCGTTGTTTTTCAGTCATTAACCGAACTTCTCTTTCAAATGGATACCAGTAACAGTCCTCCCTTGTTTCATAGTATTTTTCTTGTTGATTGACCCAATAAAGCAGTTTTATGTTATCCGATTGAATTTCTTCAGGGGGAATTGGATTAGTAATGACTTTTGCATATTCTCTATGAAAAGTCTCAAAGAAATGATGATATTTGATTCCATCATATTTCTTCCCTTTATATCCTCTCTTTTCGTAAGAAGTTATAGATCTTCTACTATTCATGAAATCAGACTTGTAGGGGAGAGGATTAAGGATCCTGTAAAGCCTAAATTTCTGGGAACAATTAAGAAAATAAAGGAACTCAGTCGCACTGAGATTTAACTCATACTCCATAGATACCAATTCTAACCATTCCTCTTAAGTGAATAAATCAACAATGGGTTTTTCTTCAAAAATGTCAAAAGATTAAGTCCAAGCTCGTTTTTCTTAGCTATACTTATTATGTTGGTTACATCGAAGATGAATTTGTCAACTTTGCTACTAGTTGCTTGGGTAATCCTTGTTGACATTTTTTCCACTTTTTTGTTTTTACATTGCCACTCATTCAAATTCTTATTATATCTCAGATATTCCTTTCGAGTATCAGAAATAGTTACTTGTGAATGTGCTCCATATTTTTTGTAAAAGTAAACCAAATTTTCAACTTGTCTTGCTCTATAATCCTCGTCAAAAGCAAGAATGCAAAACTTCCTACCTGAAGAATCTCTTGAATACTGAACGATACCAATTTCTTCCAAATAATCAAAATACTCTCGCGTTTTATCCCAAGACCAAGGCAATTTTTCCATTATCTCATGAAAAGTGAGGGAAGTTATTTCTCCATACTCGAACAGCTCAAATAACCAATTAGTAAGAAATGCATGTGTTCGGATAAATCCTTTAGCTGCGAATTCTTTTATTGTTGTTCTATAGAGTTTCTTATTTTTATTTTTTCGAATCCGAAAGTCATTATCTACTAAGATAGTAGCTAAAGCTAAATTTAGAGTTACTATTGGATCATTCTTGAGGTTCCTTTTCTTTTTCTTTAACACCATAACCTCACCTTTACAATATTTCAGAAATAGTGATTGGTTCAAAGGAAAACTCTTCTTTGAAGAATTTCCGAACATGTTTTTGAAGTAAGCGATACTCTTTAGCTATCAAGTAAGATTTATTATTTGTTTCTTGCAATTTCTTCCAGATAGTCTTAACTTGCCTGCTGTTCTTATTCCCAGCAAACAAATCAGCTGTGGAATTAGGTAATTGATTCAGTAATCGTTTTAGTTGGTTAGCTGACTTGTCTGTCATCCTCTTAATTGTAGTATCCGTGCCTGTAGTTAGAGTTATTTTTGTTTGCAAAATCTGTTTACTTACATGCTTAGCCACTTCATGTGCATGGGATTTTGGTTTCATATGGTAGTATTTCTCAAATCGCTTTCCACGTTCTGTTTCAAAATCAGTAGGGGTTAAATCTACATTTCTAATTGCTTCATTAATCCACAATGGTGCTACTGCTCTGGTTGTTTCTATGTAGTCCAGAAAGAGTCCGAAGGAGTAATTCCTATGACACCACCCTCGCAATCCATCCCATGACACGAGAAAAGCATTGTAGATCTCTTCCTTGATGTAATTATCAGTCAGCTTATGTACACCATTTTCAAAACAAGCTTTTGGTGTTCGAGCTGTAAATAATCCGTAAGACATGAAGGGTTCCCCCCGGACCTTACGAGCCTTTTCTCTAGAGATGTTCTCGAAACCATATTTTTTTGCTTCTTTTTTGAATGGTACATGCATTACACTCCCAAATCCTCCTTCTATCTGCTGCCATTCTTTGAAAGAAATATTCCTAGGAGTTACATACTTCTTGATATCTCTTTCAAATAGTTTAATAGCTACTTTGAAATCTCTTCTAAATTCTGGATCAACCATGTCAACAAATTTCTTTTTAAGAACAGCTTCTCGATTGAGGAGATTAGAAAAAAACATTGGATGAAAAGTTGCTCCAGTCGCAATTAAAATCTCATTTCCGCCTATCTCTTTTATAGTCGGCTCAGTACTTTCAAT
>JAUVZH010000148.1 GCA_030602675.1 Candidatus Heimdallarchaeota archaeon
TTGCTGATAGATTTAGTATCTCTATCTTGTCTGTTTATGATGATGGCAGAATGCTTTATCATCTAATATTGTATGCGAATGGAACATGGGGTGAGAAACAAATCATTTATTCAAAAAGTAGTGGAATAGATATAAAACTTGATGCTGTTGCAGATGATTATGGTAAAATACATTTGGTATATTCATGGGGATCTAATTATGATCAAGCAAAAACCTACTACAAAACATGGGAAAGTGAAGTTTGGAGTGATTCAGAAAGAGCAGATCTTGGGATAGATGAATTTGGAAACAGTGTTCCAGCTCATGCACCTCAAATTGCTCTAACAAAAAATGGAATCCCTCATATTGTTTGGTCTGCAGAAATTCGAACCGAGGAAAGAGATTTCACATTTCGTCCAATCTACTATCAAAGAAGATTAGAACCAGGATTATGGAGTCAAGCAACTTTTACAGGCTATGGTCAAGGTGGAAGCTTCGATATTGTAATTACAGATGATGATATTGTTAATGTTGTATATAGCTATAAATCAGGAAATATGCAAAGAATAGAGTATGTTGACAAGGAACTAGATGACATTAAATGGGGATTGCATGAGCTAATAGGAAATGAATTTGCAGATACCTTTTATTTATTAGTTCCAAAACCAATACTTGTACCAGTGAATGAATCATTATATTGTTTCGTACTTTCATTGAATGATTATACTCAAGGTCTCTACTATCGAGTAAAAAATGGACAATATTGGGGAGATGCAAATTTACTCACTAATAATGCAACTAATAATTTTAGATTAAAATTAGCTGCAACAACAACAGAAATGGATGATGTTATAATAGCTTGGCCAAATAATGTATATGAAGGATCAACAACTCCAGGCGGTATACAGCACAAAGTATTAAAAGAATTTACTAGGGACTGGTCAGATGATGGGTTAATTACAGAGAATTCCATTACAGCCTTTGATCCCTCAATCTCCGTAAATGGCATAGATGAAGTTTTCTCTGTATGGAATGATGAACAGCCTACTGGTGGAAAAGCACTTTATTTTTCAAATGGATTCTTTGATGCAGATAATGATAATTTAACAAATAATGATGAAATTACTATTTACGGAACTGATCCATTAGATCCAGATACTGATGATGATTTGCTATTTGATGGTGAAGAAATAAGATTGGGTTATAATGCAACAAATCCTGATGAAGATTCAGATCTAATACTTGATGGTTGGGAAGTGATTTATGGTTATGATCCACATAACGTGACAGATGCATCTGTGGACTTTGATTTAGATGGTTTAACGAATCTTGAGGAGTTTAGTTACAATAGTAATCCTAACTTACAGGATACCGATGGTGACACAATAAACGATGGAGACGAGGTAAATATTCATGGGACAAATCCAGCAAATGAAGATACGGACTATGATGAATTAAATGATAATCTAGAGCTCTTCACTTGGCTTACAGATCCATTAATAAATGATACAGATAGCGACAAAATGCACGATGGATATGAAGTTCGTTTCAGTCTTAATCCTTTATTTAACGATTCTGCAAGTGATCCTGATTTAGACACAATAATAAACTTGGATGAATATTACTTTGGTTCGTATCCGAATATGAGCGATTCTGAATTAGATGGATTGGATGATTATGAAGAAATTTTTATTTATTTCACAAATCCACTATCAAATGATACAGATAGTGACTTTTTAACAGATTTCTATGAAGTGACAACCAATTCATCGGATTATCGTTACACAACAAATAACATTTATCAAACAGATCCACTGCTATCTGACACAGATTTTGATGATTTGGATGATTTTCGAGAAATCAATGAATCTTTAACCAATCCTCTTGTTAATGATACAGATGGAGATTTAATGCTAGATGGTTATGAACATCTCTTTAGTGCTTATTTTGGTTATAATCCTGGTTTAGATGCTTTGGATCCAACAGATGATAGTTATGATTATGATTTTGATGGGCTAAGCAACTATGTGGAATTTCTCTATGGAGCAAATCCATTTAATGATGATACAGACGCTGATTATTTACGGGATGGCGAGGAAATATATTACAATACTAATCTACTATTACCTGATACAGACGGAGATGGTTTTTCAGATTGGGCGGAAATTTTCTGGTTCTTAACTGATCCAACAAAATCAGATACAGATGATGATGGACTCTCAGATTTCTTTGAAATAATGGTTTATTACTCGAATGCTAGATTAAATGACACAGATGGAGATGGCCTTTCTGATGGAGATGAGGTATATATCTATGGATCAAGTCCTACATTAGTTGATACGGATGGTGATCAACTAACAGATCCTGAAGAAATAGCTTTCAATTCTGAACCATCATTACGTGATACAGACGGAGATGGGATGGATGATTATTTTGAATTTACTTATGGATTTGATCCTCGAGTGAATGATGCTGGTTTTGATTATGATGATGATGGTTTAACGAATCTTGAGGAGTATTGGTTCTTTGCTAATCCGTTAGTTAGCGATACTGATTCTGATGGTGTAATTGATTACGAGGAAGTGTACACTTTCTTTTCCTCACCAAATAGAAACGACACAGACGATGATAACTTAAGTGATTATGATGAAGCTTATGTTTACTTTACTTCCCTTATAGATCCCGATTGTGATGACGATTTCCTTAAGGATGGAGAAGAGGTTTTAATTTATGGAACTGATCCAGAAAATCCTGATACAGATGGAGACGGATATACAGACTATGAAGAGGTTTTAGCTGGTTCTGATCCTTTGAATCCAAGAAATAATCCTGATAATCAAGTTTTCAATTTAGTAATAGCAATTTCTGTTGGTATTATTGGAGCTCTGCTAATTTATTATCTTATACCATTTCTTTTCCAAGCTAGACGCGCTAAAAGTGAAAAGGAATGGACAAGATTAGGTATGAAGAAAAGACAAGAAAAACAAGATAAATTGATTAAAGATAAGCAAGAAACCGATAAGTGAGAAGTAAAAACCTAAATTAAAGTGCCATTTTCAAGACTAATCCAATTTATTTTATAAATAATTTCTCATTTACAAGATGGAGTTAGTCATGTCAAGATTTTTCAATACAAGTCTAGTTTTAGCTCTTATTCTTTTTAGTTGTTTAATGACTCAACCATTATTAACTACACAATCTGAAGTTGAATATTGGCCTACTGAAGGATGGTTAGAATCTTCTCCTAGAAATCAGGAAATGGATGGTAAACTTCTAAATGATATGGTTGATTACATTAACGATTTAACAGTAACAGTTGATTCCATTGTTGTTATAAAAAATGGGTATATTGTTAAAGAGGGTTATTTTGGTCTTTATGAAGCTTCTTGGAAACATGCATTATGGTCAGTCACTAAAAGCTTCACATGTACTCTTATTGGTATAGCAATTAAGGAAGGTTATATCGAAAGTGTTAATGAAAAGGTTCTTGATTTCTTTCCAGATAGAAATATCTCAAATTTAGATTCAAGAAAAGAAGCTATGGAAATTAGGCATCTATTAGCAATGTCAACAGGTATGGATTATCCTAGTGATGATGCAATCTGGCCAAGTTGGATGGGTAGTGATGACCAGGTACAATTTATTTTAGATTTATAAATAATCCCGGGGCTATTTTTAATTATGATACTGGAGGAACACATCTCCTATCTGCAATCATACAAGAAGTAACAGGTATTACAACTCTGGAATTTGCAACTGAATACTTATTCAATCCTTTAGGAATAAACGATATTCATTGGGAAAGAGATAGAACAGGTGTTTATTATGGTGGGCATGGTTTATTCTTAACTACTCAAGACATAGCAAAACTAGGTTATTTATATTTGAATAATGGAACATGGGATGGGGTTCAGATTTTACCAGAAAATTGGGTAGAAGATACAACTAGTCTCTATTGGAATCTAGGTAATGATTTGGCTTACGGTAAATTATGGTGGTTACATCCAAGTTTGGGTATTTATCATGCATGGGGTCGACATGGACAACATATTTTTGTTATTCCAGAACACAACATCATTGTTGCAGTAACAGCTTCATTATCTGTTTCAGATCCCGAACCTTATCTATATGTAATCCAACAATATATTTTGCCAGCTGTAGAAAATGTTGCATTACCTTTAATCTACATTATTGGTATGAGCATTCCGATAATTTGTATAATGATTATTCTTAGACTTAAAAGACGAAATAATCATTAAACGATTTTGACATACGTTGTGTTGGAGATATGTTAAAAAAGGAAATGAAAACTACTCCATGAAGGAAGCAGCTTCCTTCATTTTATCTATCACTGCCACATCAAATGGGCATCTATCTATACAGTCACCACATTCAATACATTCAGATGCTTTAACTTCTAATTCATCATAGCTCATCTGTATGATTTTTGTTTTCTGCCTTTTTGCTAAATCATATATTCGAAACAGAGGACCAATATCAATATCTGCTGGGCATGGCTGGCAGTGATTACAATAAACACAAACACCAGTGATATACTCATCAAATTCTTTTAGAACAAGAGAATAATCTAGTTCTTCATCAGAAGCATCGTAAAAACTCATACAATCATCAAGCTCTTCGATACTTGCTACACCAGGTACAACTGTTGAAACTCCCATTTGTGATAGTACATAACTCAAGCATTTAATCGAAGTTGCATCTTTAGGTATCATCTTCTTTGAAAAATCTTTATTTCCTGCAGTATCATAAGCTCCGATTTTGTATCCACCAATAGAAACTTTACTGTTTGCTTTCAATAATGTTCCACCAGCAAAGGGTTTCATAGCAATAATACCTACTTCATTTTGTGCACAGATTGAAAGCATCTCAGAACGATTAGGCATGGCATTGCTAGCCATATTAATCTGGATCATTATAGCATCGATTTTTCCACTCTCTGCAGCTCGAATAGCAACTTTGGCATTGTGTGTACTTAATGTTATAAAACGAGCTTTTCCTTCTTCCTTCAATCGAAGAGCTAAATCAAGAACACCATCAGGCTTTATACATTCCTCATATTGTTTTTCATTCATTATGAAATGAATGAAGAGAATATCAACATAATCGGTATTCATTATCTTGAGATAATTACTGAAAACTTCTTCACATTTCTTTATGCTTCTGGTTTTCATATATTTTGTACCTTTGTAATAAGACCCTAGATGATGAGTGAGGATTAATTTATCCCTTTTTCCCTCAATTGCTTTACTAATCTTTTGGAGGAATTCAGGGACATTAAATATAATATCAAAATAATTGACACCATAATCAATTGCTTTAGTTATAACCTTTATAATAGAATCAGGTGATTTCTTATACAGCCATTCAGTTCCAACACTAATTTCACTGATATCTAAATCTGTGCGACCTAGCTTCCGATATCTCATAATCAATCTCTCAAGTGTAACAACTACACTTTCTACTATTTAATAATAATTTCCAATCAAATTAATTGGTTGAAACATAAAAAAGCAGAAAAATTAGCTGAAAACTTACTTTGAGAAGTTTACTAATTGCTTAATCATGATATACTAAATACTGTTGTTTTTCATCAAATGCTTAATATTTGCTAAAAGGATATTAGCATTTTTTTGCAATGTGTAGGTAACAGTTGTTTGACCTTTCTTTGTTGATAATGGAACTTTCTTAACTGCATCGGCTTCCACAAGAACCTGTAAATGGCTTTCAATAGTTGATCTATGACGATTCATTTTCCTGGCAATTTCACCAGGATTACCTATCCCTTGTTGAATGTAATTCAATATTTCCAATCTTGTTGCAGAAGCAAAAGAATTATCCATACCTGAACTACGAGTAATGCTTACGAGATACTATAACAGCATGAAAATTAAGTCAGCAAAAAACAGAGTGCAGCATATTGTAAGATTCTATTATTACTTAGCAAATATTAGAGTTGATTTACCTGCAGCAATAAAACCTAAATCAACAAGAAGGCTTATGCTTGGAGATAAATTAATTGATAAGACAATTGTTAAGCAAATGCTAGAAGCTGCAGACTTACGAGATAGTATGATTATTCTAGCTTGTTTTGAAAGTGGACTAAATCCCTGTGATCTAGTTAGCCTTAACTATGGACATCTAAAGAAGCATTTGAACCTAGAAGATCCAAACTCAATAACTGAAGTTGCTGTAATAGTGCATACAAGACAAAAAACAGGCTATGAATTTTTAGCTGGCTTTGGATCCCAAACATTAAGATTTATGAGCAAATGGTTAAAGCTGCAGAAAGAAGAATTAAACAAATGGCAGCAAGAACTAACTGATAACTCAGCTATTTTCTCAATGAAGAAGGCTCCTTTCCAACGAATAAGTGTATGTAACATTTCAAAAGTTCTAAAGACAATTTCAAAAAGAGCATTATTAGAGGAAAATTATTCTAGTGCTGATTTCAGAAATTCATTTAATACTCGAGCAAAACAACATTTGAAGCATTACGATAAAGAGCTATTCATGGGGCATTCAGGAGGACTAGAAAGACATTATGATAATTCAACATTAGAGTATTATACAGAAGAATATCGCAAAGCCTGGGAAATACTATTCGACCTATCTTATGATCATGACAGGATCGTAACTGTAGAACAAGAAAACAGAGAAATAAAAGCAGCATTAAGAGACGTCTCTCGAGTGTTAGAAAATC
>JAUVZH010000251.1 GCA_030602675.1 Candidatus Heimdallarchaeota archaeon
CAATCGGTTTAAAGGATTTGAATAAAGATGTTGATTTAGAAAGCTTAGCCAGAAGGATAGGTGAGAGCTTTATCACAGAAATTAATGATATAAATCAAGACATTACAAAATCAAAAACATTTTAGGATAGAGAAAAATGCCATTTGAAATTGATTTTGAAGACCCCCGAATAGGGTTTGCATCTGCTCATTTCATCATTGGTCATGATAAATGTGGCAGGATGCATGGTCATAATTACTTTCTAAAAGTAAAAATTGTTGGTAAATTGGATGAACAACACATGGTTCTTGATTATGGTATTTTGAAAGACGAATTAAGAAAATTAACGAAACCCTTGGATCATAAAGTGCTAATTCCTTCTAAAGCAGAGGGGTTATTAATTGAGGAAATAGAAGACTCAATAGAGATAACTACATGCGATAAGCGATACTTAATTCCTAAGGAAGATGTACTTCTGATACCAACTCCAGCAACAACTGCAGAAGAAATGGCTAAGTATTTTCATAATAAACTCAAGAAACTCTGGCCACAATTTAAAATTAGAGTAAGTGTAGAAGAAACACCAGGATCAAGTGCAACATATTTTGAATGAATTTTTCATAAAAAAAATGAGAAAACAAACATGTTAACAAACCATAATAAAATCCAATTTAGAAAATAAGGAGCTTAATAATTTGCAATTAATACCTATCAGCACCCCATTAGTTAATCCCAATGATGAATTATTTGAAGTAATAACAAAAGCGTTAGAAAAAGCTAAGGTAACATTACAAGATGGTGATATATTAACAATAGCATCAAAGATTGTTAGTACAACACAAGGGTTACTAATAAACAAAGATGAAATCATTGTTTCAGAAGAAGCTAAAAAATATGCTAAAATAACAAAGCTAAGTCCTGAATTCATGGAGGTCGCTATTCGAGAATCAGATGAAGTATTAGGAGCGTGTTTTGGAGCATTACTAACTAGACGTAATGATTATTTCATGCCAAATGCTGGTGCAGATCAAAGCAATGCTCCACAAGGAGTAATAATTATTTTACCAGCAAATCCTACTAAAATTGCTCGAGACATACAATATTCTCTACAAGAAAAATACAAATGCAGAATAGGAGTAATTATAGGCGATAGTCGTGTTCAACCGTTAAGAAGAGGTACAAGTGGTCTAGCTCTTGGTGTTGCTGGTTTTGTTCCAGTTATTGATGATAGAGGTAGAAAGGACATTTTTGGTAGAGAAATGAAGATGACTAGAAGAGCAATTGCTGATAATTTAATGTCAGCTGCTGAAATTCTGTCTGGAGAAGTTGATGAAAAAGTTCCACTTGTTTTGATAAGAAATGCACCAATAATCTTGACTGATGAAGATTTAACAGAAACAATGTCAATCCCACCAAGTGAATGTATGTATTTTAGTACATTTCTACCAGATAAATCAGAAAAGTGAAACTTGGGCAAATCAGGATTTTAGTTGTGTGTTAAATGGATAAAGTAGATTCAATAATTACTAAACTCAATGATCATTATGGTTTAAAAGAGTGGTCTAGGTGGCGGGAGCCAGTTGGGGAATTAATTCGAACAATTCTGTCCCAAAATACTACTGATAAGAATAGTTTGAGAACCTATGCGAACTTAGTGGATCACTATAACAATTGGAATGAATTACTAGATGCTGATGAAGCAGAGGTAGTGGAATTAATCAGATCTGGTGGATTAGCAAACACAAAGGCTAAAAAAATTAAACAGAGCTTAATGGAGATAAAAAAGAGAGAAGGGAAAATCGATTTAGAGTTCTTATCAGAGATGGAATTGAAAGAAGCAGAGGAATACCTACTATCACTAAATGGTGTTGGACCTAAGACTGCTGCTTGTGTCCTTATTTTTTCATTTAATTTTCCCATTATGCCAGTAGATACACATATCCACCGATTGAGTAATAGATTAGGAATTGTTTCTACAAAAAATAGAGAGAAAACTCAAGAAGAAATGAAAGATATTATCCCTTCAAAAGATAAATACAGTCTTCATATAAATCTAATTGAACATGGTCGAAAAATCTGCAAAGCAAAAAAGCCGCTTTGTTCTGAATGTTTTCTCCAGAATTTATGTGATTATTATCAGAATCTCGAAGTAAAGTAATTCTTGAATATTTTAAGTAAAGCAAACCTAATTAAGATTGTAGTTCTTTAACTATTAATTGCAATTTGATTCTATTAGGTTGGAAATCATTTGATACCAAAAACATCTGTTGTACTTTTAAATGCGATAACTGTACAAGATGTATTGAATTGGTTATTACCAGCTTTAGGTGTTGTTGTAGCAGGGCTTTTAATTTGGTTTGTGTGGCGTTATATTAGGAGTAGCAATCAAGCAGGTAGGAGTTCTGAATTCAATGAAAGAACGTTCAAAAAACTCATTGAAGATCGAGGTTCCCAAGAGCAATTACCTTTCTGTAAAGATTGTAAAATGCCTATGAGGATGGAGATTAAATACAAAGATTTCATGAAAGATCAAGGAGATTTTCTAATTAGTCGAGAAACTGCTGAACCAACATTACTTTCACTTGTGAAAGGAAAACGAATTTCAGAAGAGGATAAAGAAAACATCTTTTTGTTTTTTGAACAAAATCCTGAAGTGAAGGAACAATTATTCAGAAGATATAAATGTCCAAATTGCTCAAAAGTTGTAGTTTTACCATATCAGACAACTATAAAATGAAACCTAGAATAATTCTTACTAACCACAAGAATTTTATCTTTTCATTTTTCTTCTCATACAGATGTTAACATAGGAGTAGTCTTTAATGGAACCATTGTCAATTTTCTTTATCTTAATTCCAATTGGTTTAACAGTAGGAATATTTGCAGCCATAACCGGACTTGGCGGAGGAGTTTTAATGGTACCAATTCTCTTTCTTGGTATTTTCGCATTCTCGGAACCATTATTTGATAGCATAAAATATGCCACTACTATTTCAAGTACAGTTATAATATTCACTGCCATTTCTGGGACAATTGCCTTTTCAATACAAAAAAGGATTGATTATTTTGTAGGTTTACTATGTGCTCCTTTTACTATTGCCGGTGCATACCTAGGGAAATTTGCTCAAAATAAGATTGATGAAACAACTGTGCTAATCTTCTTTGCAATACTACTTGTATTAACAGCTGTTAGAATGCTTTTCAAAGTTATTTCCACTAAAAAACAGGAAAAACTGGAAAACCAACTTGAAAATTCTAAAAATGAAAATAGCTACAATGAAGAAACTATTGAAGATGAACCATCGCGTTTTAAACTCCTGCTTGACAAGCTTACACTGGAAAGGAATTTTGATGACAGAAGCAATAAAAACTGGCAATACAAAGCAAGATTATATCTTACACCCATAGCGATTGTAGGCGGTTTTGTAGCCAGTATGGCAGGTGTAGGTGGAGGCATTATTATGGTTCCAGTTTTACACATCTTCATTGGTTTACCAATACACTTCTCTACTGCAACCTCTGTATTTATCATGATTTTCACAAAATCTACTACAGTACTAACTGCATATACTACTGAAACAGAAACTGCAGGTATTTGGTGGCCTTATGTTGCCGGTTTAGCAATAGGCATTGTTGTAGGAGCTCAAATTGGAGCAAGAGTAGCTAGAAAGATAAAAGCTGATCCACTAAAAATTACTTTTGCAACAGTCTTAGTTCTGGTGTCAATCTGGACAATTGTTGAATGGCAGTTAGGATTAGCTTAGATGGTGCTTCTCCATCTTGTTTTCTTTTATCTTTTGTAATGCATATACCATAATGGAAAGTGTTATTAGTTGCTTTTTGGTTTTCATAGAAACAGATAATCATTTGAGTTCTTGAAATATAAAGTGAAAAGGTTTGAATGGAAAAATGGCTGAAGTGACAGATCTTCATGTATTAGCAAAGATGGCAAATGGGACACCAAATGAAGAAGATGCCTTTGTAGTTAAAGATAAATCAGGCAAGCTTCTTACGAAAATCCATAGCTTAAGAGAACTTGTAGATAATTTATCAACAATTAAAACAGAGGATATTTTTCCAAACTTATGCCGTGAGGTAAAAGCTGAACTTGAATGTGATTTGGCTTTATGGATTCATTACGTCTTAGGTGATGCTATTCTATCTGCTAAGATATTCAACCTTGTTAGCGTGTATAAAGATCAACCAGATAAACTAAAACTTGAGGTTTTTAATCTCTGTTTTAACAGATATTTGAACTTTCAAGAACTATTGGAATTTTCCGATGATATAACACCTTTTGACGAAGATCCAGCTCCACCAGCAAATCTTTAGTTTTACTAGAAAAAATAAAAAGTCTTAATCTTCCACATATATTTTGAAAGTGTGTGTGATGAGCTTTATCAACAGCAACCTTCATCAAAAGAAATGCAAACTTTGCGGTAAAGAATCAGTAGATATTTCTGAAAAGCTTGGAGTTTGCAAAGAGTGTATTTTAACTGATTATACAAATGCATCAAAGATAATTTCTGTTATAAGAAAAACTTATCGAATGAATTATTCACTCCCAATTAAACCACCCAAAACTAAGAATGGGTTAACCTGTGGTGATTGTGTAAACAACTGTGTATTAGGTCCAGATGAAACTGGTTTTTGTAATTTAGTTAAGAATATCAAAGGTAAGCTTGTTAGAATTGCTGGTGATGCTAAAAATGGCTTATTTAGTTTTTATTATGATTCCTTGCCAACAAACTGTGTTGCTGCCCCCTTTTGTCCTGGATGTTCTTCAAGTGGATATCCTAAATATTCCTATATAGATGGGCCTGAAATAGGTTGGAATAATTTAGCAGTTTTTTATCAAGCTTGTACATTTGATTGTTTATTCTGTCAAAATTATCAATATCGAAAAGGGGTGCATGTGTCTAAGCCCGCATCACCTAAGCTACTAATTGATGCAGTTCGGAAAAATACTAGTTGTATTTGTTTCTTTGGTGGTGATCCTGCAGCACATGAATATGGCGTAGCAAGCAGCGAAGGGGAAGATCACCAGGGCCAGCGCGCACTTTAGGCGATCTGGGCTGGCGCGATAAACTGCAATCTGCGAC
>JAUVZH010000420.1 GCA_030602675.1 Candidatus Heimdallarchaeota archaeon
ATTCAAATCATAAGTTGGAATACCAACAATTCTTTGTTGGGCTAGTTTTGTACTGTGACCTTTAATAAAGAGTTCATTATCAACTAAACTTCTGATGAGATCAACTGATATAACATCAATGCCAGATGCGAAAATCTTTCTCTCAACTTCAGCAGCAATAGCTTCAGCATCAATTTTAGGCAAACCAGCTTCTTTTACAAGTGCAGCAGTAATTTTATCACGATCCCAGCTAGATATTTCCTCTTTGGTGTCACCTGCTACCAACAATAGTAACTCAGTAGAATCTTGGCTCGGTATTTGTATTTCTTTTACAACTTTCAATTTTTCAAGTTCTCTTTCAAAAGAAGCAATGTCAGTGAATCGTCTATAGACAGAAGCAAACCTAATGAAAGCAACCTCGTCTAATCCTCGCAGTTTTTCCATTACTTTTTCGCCAACATATTGTGATTCAATTTCAAGATCATCATGTTGACGAAGTTCACTTTCGATTTCATCAATTATTTCTTCAATTTCCTCGAGACTAATTGGTCTTTTTTCACAAGCTCTGACAATTCCTGCTTTAATTTTATCACGATTGAAAGGTTCTCGTCTTTTATCTTTCTTTACAATTGTTAACTTGACATCATCTACGCGCTCATAAGTTGTAAAACGTTTATTGCATTGTAGACATTCTCGTCTTCTACGATTCTGTTTCATATCGTCTGACAGTCGTTTGTCGACCACTCTTGTATTTGGTGATTGACAGTATGGACACTTCATCGCTTTTTCTCCGGCTCTTTTTACTTATTGTGTTTATTTTATCGGTTCAGAGTTCTTACTCGAGGGAATTATTTGGTTTTGTGTACTAACCCAAGCATACCAGTCCTTGTGTTTTTTATTCCCCTTAACACAACATATTGTATGTCAATAGATAGTCCAGAACTTTTTATATATAAACATATCGTCGAATAAATTATTTAAAAAATAAAATAAATGATTATTTAAAGTAATGAATTGTTAAGGTTCATCCTTTGATTTTTTTTCTTATAATTTATCTAAGAGTATAATAGAAAGTAAAAAAATAAGAAAAAAAAAGTGAATCTACAAAACTGTAACTGATTTTGCCAAATTCCTTGGAAAGTCAGGATCATTTCCTCGAATAACTGATAGATAATAAGATATCAGTTGCAAAACAGGAATCATAAGAATAGATTCAAGATGAACTTGTGGAATAGGAATATAGTAATCGAACACATCAAGATTTTCAGATGATATACCGATTATCTCTCCACCACGAGTCTTTATTTGCATGATATTGTTAATCATATCATCTTTTGTTTGGTCATTTGGTACAAGTGCTAAACAAGGAACACCAGGTTCAATAAGCGCAAGTGTATGATGTTTAAGTTCACCACCAGCCAGCGCATCAGCATGGATATAAGCGATTTCTTTGATTTTCAACTCACCCTCCATAGCAACAGGATATGAAGAACCACGACCGATTAGATATAGATCATCTTTATTCAGAACATCTTTTGCTAGTTTTTCTAAAGTATCAGAAAGATTCATCACTTGATCAAGAACACTAACGATTTCATTAAGATGGTCCTTTCCTTCTTTGAGTTTATCAGCTAGACCATATGCAAGTAGAGTTAAAATCAAAACTTGTGAGGTAAAAGCTTTCGTTGAGGCTACAGCTATCTCAGGTCCGGCATTTAATGTTAAATACTGATCTGATTCTCGCATGATTGTACTGCCCATAACATTAACCAATGAAACTACTCTTGCACCTTTTTCTTTTGCCAGATAAATACCTTCTAAGACATCAGCTGTTTCACCACTCTGACTGATTGCAAAAATGACGGTGTCCTTATCCACAAGATTTTGATAAGTTTTGTACTCTGAACCTAAAACAGGTGTTATTTGTTTTCCAGCAATTTGAGCAAAATAGATAGATGCGAGTAAACAAGCTCTATAAGATGTTCCTGAACCTAAAATGAATACCTTCTTAGATTTCTTTAGAATCTCAATCATAGCTTTTAGTTTCACAGGATCTTGGTCCACAGAATGCTTTGATATCTCAACTTCTTCAAAAATCTCTTTTAACATGAAATGAGGATAACCACTTTTGCTTGCTTGTTCTGCAGTCCAATCAATTGTGCTCACTTTTGGTTTTATCTTCAAACCTGTTGATACATCATAAACAATACAATCTTCATTTAGTACTGCTAATTGATAATTCTCAAGAATTATGGCTTTATTTGTATGCTCTAAAAATGAAGTTATATCAGAGGATGCGAAGAACTCGTTATCACCAAGACCGATAATAAGTGGCGAATCTTTTCTGAAAGCATAGATTTCGTTTCTTACTCCATCTAATAGTAGAAATGTGTAAGCTCCTTTCGCTTCTTGAGACACTTCTGAAATAATCTTAATTAGATTACCATTTTCGACCTGAGCCATTTTCTCTTCAATAAGATGAACTAATACTTCACTATCTGTGGATGAAGTAAAAGTGTGACCTTTCTTTACCAATTCTTCTTTTAATTCAATATAGTTCTCTAAAATACCATTATGAACTAAAGCATAATCACCATTACATGAAGTGAAGGGGTGAGCATTCTTATCTTCAACCTTACCATGAGTTGCCCATCTTGTATGAGCAATCCCCATTTTCCCTTTTAATGATTTAAAGTCTACTTTCTCATCAACAGATTCTATCCTTCCTATACCCTTCTTAAGCTCAATCTCTGCATCACCATTAATAGTTGCCATCCCACATGAATCGTATCCACGATATTCTAATTTCTTTAAGGAGTCGTATAAAATTGGGGAAGCTGTTTTTTTTCCGATGTAACCAATAATTCCACACATAGTTATCTTCTCTGATTTTTTGTTCGAGAATGAATTAATCCATTTCGCTGAAATATAAAGTAGCAGTCATTTGTTAAAAGCAATTCTAATATTGTGGTTGAACCATTACTAAAAAAATGTTAGTGGTAGGCGTTTGAATTTTTGTGATAAGATATTTTATAATTGTAAACTAT
>JAUVZH010000132.1 GCA_030602675.1 Candidatus Heimdallarchaeota archaeon
GCGACACACAGCCAATCGTCAAACGAAAGTTTCTCCATATTTGGAGTTGTACGGACTCGCAAGAAATCAGAATTAACATATCTCCTTTAGGAGTTCGTTAAATATGATAGACCATGAGTCCTCCGCTCTACCTAACTTTACTGATTTTGACTTTCCGAATATCTCTCAACTCTTTAAAATAGCTTCAAATATTATATTGTCAACTAAAGACAAATAACCATAACACTCTTTCAGAATATCAATGAATAATAATGAGATAGACAATCCGGGGAGAATTTGATTAAATAATTCCAATATCCACTCATATTGATTGTCAACCTTCTCGAAATCTAGCTTAAGTTTCCTCTTTGCATTTGTGAGTAATTCTGGAAAATGGTTAATGAGATTTTCTTCTGAAAGTAGAGGATTTCGATGTGAAATTGTATCTCTTATATCTAATAATTTGTCAAATGTTGTTTCCCAAGTTTTTCCATCCAATACTTCTTTATTTAAAATCTGTTTTTCAAATAATCTAAAATATCTAGAAATAGTGTTTAATCGTTTCTTGGGATTCTCAATTTCTTTAAATCTTTTATTGAGTTTATAAAAATCTTTGTCATTCAATGTCTGGCTAATTTTCCTATACAGTTTCATTGTGTATAGATCAACATATGTATATAATGAAACAAAAAAGTGGGCATAGTATCTTTCTAGTGATTTAAATTCAGGATCATAAAAATGGGTTTCCTTTCATATAATCATTAATAGTTTTATCTTTATTTTCATTCATGAATTCCATGACAAGCTCAGAGAAAAATTCCTTTTGTTCAGAATCTAGATTCTTCTTTTCAATAAATTGCTCTACAATTTCACCGATTTTTTCTTTCATGGTTTTCTGATCTACTAATTTGTCTAACAGACTAAATCCCACTCTTCCTAAATATACACTAGAATTAGTAGCTACAATGAATCTTCCTAATTCAATCATATTTGTCTGTAACTCTTTTCCAGGTTCAGATGCAAATTTATCTAATTCTTGATATTCTTTTTCAAGTTCTTTTTCTATTTCATCTCCGATTTTCTTAATATCCATTTCTTACATCTCTTTTCTTTTGAAATCACAATCATCAATTATATTTGATTATTAATGTTTATTTAAATTCAGCTTTTCAAAGATAATTTGTTAATTTTGTGGCTCTTTAGCTTTTTAAAAAGAAAAACAACGGTATTTAGATAAGAGGTTATTTTGAATGGATGCTTTGGAAAGAGAATATTTAAGGGATCATCTAAATGAGTATTATGCGATTGTTGAAAGTGATGATCAGGATCATGGTGGTTGGAATGGAATCGGAGTTACCTATATGCAATTAGGGAGGTTTTCTTGTGCAAAAAAACCTCTTCTAAAAGCTTTAAAACTACAACCTAGAAATCCTGATTATTGGTTTAATGTTGGTTTACTCTACGATAAGTACAACAAAGAAAACCTTGCTGTTCGTCTTTACAATAGAGCTCTTGAACTTCAACCAAGACATAGATACTCGCTTTTCAATCTCTCGATTCATTATGCTCAAAATAATCAAATAGAAAAGGCTGTGAGTATTTGGAAACAGCTAATCAAAGAACATCCATACGACTTTTCTGCATACTCATGCTTAGCAGATTTTTATATTGAAAATAAAGAATTTACGAAAATAGTCGAGCTTTTAGAACCATTTAGATCTGAGTTTAGGGTAATTAATAGGCGAAAAGATTTAGCAATTTTGTGGTTTATAGCTAAGAAATATTGTGAGATTTGTGAGTATCAATTAGCTAAGGAAATAATAACAGAACTCTATCAGTATGAATCTAAATATTTTGATTTCCCCTACACCTTAGCTGATATCCATCACAAAGAAGAAAACTATTCTGAAGCTCTCACTTATCTTGAGAAGGCATTAATTATTGAACCATTTAATCAGAAAGCTCAAAGTCAGAGATTATTACTAAAAGCAATACTTGATTGTCCAGATTTCTTGGAAGTTTTAGAAAAAACCATACATGTTCATCCTGAAATTGCATTAAAAACTTTGGAGGATGAAATATTCAGAACATTTTATAATAATCCTAAATACAAGAAGATAATCAGACAAGCTAGAACTCGCAAAAAAAGATTATCTAAGTTAGTTTTTATTGATGGTAGTGGTCTTACTAATAATCCATTTTTAAGACAATTACACTATAAGCAACTTAACATTGTCTTTAATTATCTAAGATTACTTGGTTTTTCATACATTATCTTCTTCTTTGATGGTAATGCTTATTCCGAACTAGAGTATTATACTAGTTATTATAAAGACTTTTTTTCTCTAGGGATAATTCAAGAAATAAAACCAAACAATTCAAGCATACATAGGATGCTACCAATTATTGCTCAGATAACAAAAGGTATTATAATCTCTAACAAAGAATTCTCCAAATATACTAAAGATCAAAGAATTATCCAATATCTAAAAAAGAACCAAATTACCTATTCATTAAATCATGAAGGTTTGTTTTTAAAAACAAAATTATTTTCTCATGACGTAAACTTTTACAAAGCTATTCTCTATAAATCAGTTGATGATTTATATGATGAGGAATGACAATAAGAATTTCCTCATAATTTCCTAGAGTCCACCGCTCTACCTGGCTGAGCCACGCGCCCTTTGCATTATAGCATTTTTTGCTATTTTTCTTATTTTTTAAATGTTCCTTTTGTTAGTGATATTTTCCTTTTATATTTTTGAGTTCTTTTCTTCCAATCATCTTCTCATTTTTATTGGATTGCTTCTCTCTTCTTCTTCTATTACTATGAACACTCCACAATTTCTTTTGATGATTTGTTTATTAGAGAATTAAACGAAGCTTCCCTATAGATCCTCTCTCCCTTGCCCAGAAAGTAAACTATTTATTACTCAAAAATACTCTAATATCGAAGTTCCATTTGGTTTATGGTGAATAATTACTCCAAAAATCAAAGGGAAATAAGCCAATCACTCGTATGCTATTGGCTTTCCTCCGAAATTTGACCGTATTTATTCTTTCTGAGAATAATTGGTCAGTTTAAATATAACAAAGAGAGGGTTTTCAGAAAATGATTATAAAAGTAAACAAGAAGAAGAATTATATTGCAATTTCAAGTGTAATATTATTGTTGTTTTTTTCCTCGATAATGCCCATTGCTTCCTCTCAAGCAATGGTTGGAGCTAGTGATATTACCACTACTCTTGAGCCTACTGCTGCTCCGCAATTTATCCTTGAAGAAGTGGGACAGTTTGATGATTCTGGGTCTGTTCATGATGTTTTTATCTCCGGTACCTATGCTTATGTTGCTTCAGGTGACCAGGGATTAAGAATAATTGATGTAAATAACCCCTATAATCCTGTTGAGGTTGGGCAGTTTGCTGATGGTGGTTCTGCTCGTGGTGTTTTTGTCTCTGGTGACTATGCCTTTGTTGTTGATGGTAGTGATGGTCTTAAGATCATAGATATTAGTGATCCCACTACACCCACTGAAGTTGGGCAGTTTGGTGGTTCTGCTCATGATGTTTTTGTCTCTGGCGACTATGCCTTTGTTGCTGATGGTGGTGATGGTCTTGAGATCATAGATATTAGCGATCCCACTACACCCACTGAAGTTGGGCAGTTTGATGATGGTGGTTTGGCTGCTGGTGGTGTTTTTGTCTCTGGCGACTATGCCTTTGTTGCTGATTGGTATGATGGTCTTGAGATCATAGACATTAGTGATCTTACTACCCCTACTGAAGTTGGGCAGTTTGATGATGGTGGTTCTGCTCGTGGTGTTTTTGTCTCTGGTGCCTATGCCTTTGTTGCTGATGATGATGATGGTCTTGAGATTTTTAGAGCAGGTTTTGATGTAGATGGAGATGGATTAACTGACTTTGAAGAGATTAATACCTATTTTACTGATCCTAATGATCCGGATACTGATTCTGATGGTTTATTAGATGGAGAAGAAGTAAACACCTACTCAACAAACCCACTTAATGCTGATAGTGATGCTGATGGCTTTTCCGATTATGAAGAGGTACTTAATGGCACCGATCCCAATGATCCCGCTGATTTTCCAGTCACTACTCCTCCTGAGACCACTACTCCTCTTCCAACTGAGACAATGACTCCTACCGAGAGTTTTGGTGTGCTATTTATTTCACTACTTGGTATTTCATTTACTGCTTTCTTTGCATTGGTTGTTTTATATCGTAAAAAAGCAACCTAATCCTTTCTTTTTTACTAATCACATCCAAGTATTCCCTTTCTTACAATTTTTTCTACTACCTTTTTTCTCTTTGTTCAGAACATATGTTTTATTAGAGTATTAAACTAGAACCAGAAATTGATTCATTTAAAATTTGGAGTTAACTCATTATGGGTAAATTCAAAGATTTTGTTAAAACACACAAGCTAGAGTTCATTGTTTCCGGTGCTAATGGTCTTGCTGCTACATTAGCTACTGGCATCTATCGTAGAATTTTTTTCAAAAATATTCTAAATATAGATAGTGATATATTTGTTAAAAGTGCCGCAAGTGGATAGTATGTAGTTGAGGGTAAATATAATGGAATAGCTTTTGATTGTTGGAAAGGTTTCTTAGGATTTGAGAATTTTGTTGAAGGAAACAAATGGAATTTTTTTTAAATCCTGGTGATCGATAGTTAGTTGATTACTTAGGATCAGGTATTGATGCGGTATTCTGGGCGTTAGTTGCTCTCCTTGTTGTTGGTGGTCTTGTTTTCGGAATCTATTTCTTGATGGAGAGAATTAGGAACAGGAAGAGCAAACTTGCAGTTGCAGTAAGAAAATAGCTGGTTATCTCAAAGAGAAGAATTTTCTTTTTCAACGAATAATTTATTTTATTAAATGGCTGTTCAGGGGTTCAAATCCCCTCGCGCCTACCATTTCATTCTTTACAGCTATTTTTTCATTTCTTTTAATTGTAAGCTTTTTTTCTCTAGGTTGTTAAACCAAACTCTTAAGTTAGGGTTCACTTTTTCTATCTTTGTGATTGCTTTTTTCTCTTTCATCATTTTGGTTATTAGATCCTTATCATATGTTGCAAATGTATCTGCTGTGCATATGGCAGTTGCTATGATTAAACTGTCGATGTAATCCGAATGTACGGTTCGTATTTCATAACTTAGCTCTAGAATTGCTGGATTACTTGCCCATCCTATTATCTTGAATCGTTTTTCGAATCTTATTGTGTCTATCCCTCTTAGAACTTCTTGGTATGTTAAAGTGGTATTAAGTGCAATCTTAGCTCCTTTGGCTGCTAACTCAAATAATGAAATCTCTGAAAGTAGAATCGAAAAGTCCTGTGCTGAAAGTAATTCTTGAACTACTTTTGTATCAGCTCCCTCAATTGCTATCCCTACTAAAGGCAGTAGATAAGTTGTATCTAGAAGTAACTTTTTCATTTCTCTGCATCCTTCGATAGCTCCTTTCGAAACTGTTTCCATGCATGTTTGCTAATTGTTACTTTAGGAGGATCAATCAACAGTTCTTCTATAGTGTGAAGTTTTCTGATGATTAATAGGTTCTTCTGTATTGTTAGGATAATTGGTTGGTCTTTTTCCAATCCAAGAAGTTTTCTTATTTCTTTAGGTGGAAATATCTCTCCTTTTGATCCAATTTTCATTACATGTTCTTTAGAATCAATCATATTCATCAAGTTATAATTATTACTCGAAATTATTAAGTATTTCGAGTAGAACTATTCATTTGCTGAGGGTTCAAATCCCCTCGCGCCTACCAATACTTTTACTTTTCAATAAAAATCATAATTTGAATCTCAAACTTAAAGGAGAAAAAAATACGAAGTTACTTCTGTTTCTTATATAAAATGAGTACGATGATCGGGATGAATCCAATTATCGGTATGATGGCTATGAAAACTAAGAATCCATTAACAGGACTAGGTTGAGTAGCTGCCATGGGTGAGTCAACAAACTTCGTAATAAAAGCATCTCTCGCAGCACCTATTGTATTATCACAAGCATTTTGGGTAGGAAAATCATTTGAATTGGTTCTTCCAGTGACATAACAACTACCATTTTCAGTAACAGCAATACCATATCCTCTATCCTCCTCACTTCCTCCAAAGTAGGTGCTCCACTCAAGTGACCCACTAGTAGTAAACTTGGAAACAAAGATATCCCCAGCATAGTAATATTCTTCGCCACTATTATAGGTGCTATCATAAGCGTTTTTAGTGGGAAAATTGGTGGAAGAAGTATAACCAGCAATATAACAACCTCCAGTACTAGTAGCAGCTATCTCGCCAGTAAAATCTGTATTCTCGCCCCCAATATAAGAACTCCACATAAGAGAACCAGTAGTTGAGAACTTTGCCACAAAAGCATCAAATCCACCATTTATATCACTATCAAATGCTTCTTTCGTCGGAAAATTAGGTGAGAGAGTACTACCAGCAATAAAGCAATCACCATCAGAAGTTACACTTATTGACCCAGCATGATCATAATTATTCCCACCAAGACAGGTGCTCCAAAGGAGAGAGCCATTAGCTGTGAACTTGGCTACAAAGGCATCAGTAAAACCATAACCCTCATAGGTGCTATTATAAGCATTCTTGGTTGGAAAATCAGGTGAGTCAGTCCCACCTGACACAAAACAGCTCTCATCAGTAGCAACAGCTATACCTAATCCATCATCCCAACCACTACCTCCCAGATAGGTGCTCCAGAGAAGGGTCCCGTTAGCGGTAAATTTGGCAATAAAAACATCATTGTAACCGTTATCATAATAGGTACTATCATAGGCATTGCGCGTGGGAAAATCACTTGACCTCGTGATACCAGTCACGTAGCAATTACCATTTTCAGTTATAGCAAGACTTAATCCTTCATCCCTATTACTCCCGCCCAAGAAAGTACTCCAGAGAAGCGAGGTATTAGGAGAGAACTTTGCAATAAAAGCATCAGGATAACCATTACTGCTATGAGTACTTTGAAAGGCATTTTTAGTTGGAAAATTACTCGACTCAGTACTACCTATCACATAGCAACTACCATCACTGGTAACAGCAATGCTAGA
>JAUVZH010000228.1 GCA_030602675.1 Candidatus Heimdallarchaeota archaeon
GATTTTCATAGAATTAACAGAGAAAGACAAATTACTTCAAGAAAAATATGTTCAAATATCTCAAGGTATGAATGACTTAACATATCAAGGTTTTACTGATAAAGAATATGAGCAATTCGAGAATTATCTTAAGAGGATTTATGATAATCTAATCAAATTTGAAAATGAAATGTAGATAATTTTCTTAACCTTAATTGCTCTTTTACTTCTTTTCAGAATATTTCTCCACAATTTCCTTTGCTAATTCATCGCTAGTTTTCATACCATCAACGACAATATCTGCATCTCTCATGTTTCTTTCATGATCCTCAAGATATTCTTGTCTATGTTGTTTCAAGTACATATTTAATTGCCAATTTAATATATGCATTAATTTTGAAGGTTTTTCCTCAGAAAACTTTGGTTCAAACTGTGTACCAATTTTGTCAAAAAAGGAATTTATTGCTTCATCCCTAGACTGCTCGATACTTCTAATAAGAACTCTTGCTAAACAGATTTCTAGAGGAGTGTTTATGTAGACCAAAAAATCAATTTTGTCATCCATTCCCTTTCTTCTTCGACCTGTTGGTTCTTCTAATACAATAATCTGATTTGGGTGAATGATACGATTGTTAGATGGATATTTTATTGTATGACCATTATGTAATTCCTCTAGATCTTTTGTGAGCTTGTCATAATTAGGTCTATAATCATCATAGAACATCATTTTAGCATTTTTAAACAAAGCAGCTACATTTCGAACAATTGTTGATTTACCGGATCCAGAAGCTCCTGCAATTGCTAAAATTTGTGTTTTAGATTTCTTAGAAATTTTTTGTTCTTTTATTACTGGCATGTATTATAATTTAATCACTAATCTAATTAACCTTATTTTTTATCAGCTAAAACAAACATTTCTATTTAATAATTTAAGCTAGATAATATTTTTATTTTATCTTCATTGTAGAATTCACTGGAGATACATTCATTCAAAAAAGACAAAGTAGCTAATGACTAGTTCTACTTTTTCCTTCTTTTTCTTTATTTCCTACAAAAACAATCAACTTTTGACATATGAAAAATTAATAAGTGCATTTACCAAATTAGATTAGAAATGTAGGAGATATTCCTATGGCATTCGAAGTTTTATGGCTCATATTAGCCTTACTTGGCTCATTTTTAAGTGGTTCCATTCCTTATTCTGTTATAATTGGTCGATTAGCTAAAGGAAAGGATTTGCGAGAATATAATATTGGCAATCCAGGAGGGTTCAATGCTGTAATGACCTATGGATTACCAATCGGACTGACTGTGATGTTCATTGATATTTTGAAAGGTTTTATTCCAATTGCATTGATTGATTGGGGTTTTTCTAACTTATATGGTATTGATTCTATATATTATCAGCTTGCGGTTATCTTGGGACCTGCTCTTTGTATTTTAGGTCATAATCATTCTCCATTTTTAAAATTCAAAGGTGGACGAGGATCAGCTGTTTTTGTTGGAACTCTTTTCTGGGTTAACCCTTTAGTTCTTATCATATACTTCTTACCTTTTGGTGTTATGATAGGAGTTTTGAAAGTACCTACTCGAGTCTCAACAGTTCTTGCAGCAATATTCTATCTACCTGCAGCTCTGTTTATGCCCATTGCTCCCATATGGTCTTTGGATATGTTAGATACTTTAGCTTTTACAGAAGCAAATCCAATATTCTATTTAGTACCATTTCTTATAGCCTTGGGTATGTGGTTAGCTCAATTGCCTAGACATATACCAAGTATTATTGCAGCAATCAAAGGAGAAGAATGGACACTAAAAATTGGTGAAGGACAACAATTCTCTGAGAAATTTGAAACAAAAAAAGAATTTCTGAGTAGTGAAGAAAAAGAAAAGAACTAGAAATTTTTTCTTCAATTATCATTTTTTTATAAAAAGAGAGGATAATATTATTTGAAACTCAATTAATCAGAACCATGCTCTGTTCTTCTAATTATTTCATCTTGAAGTTTTGGTCCTAAATTAATGAAGTAGTCACTATATCCAGCAACCCTAACGATTAAATCGCGATATTTTTCTGGATTTTTTTGTGCTTTTCTTAAAGTGTCTGCTGATACTACATTAAATTGAATATGATGACCTTTGAGTTTGAAATAACCTCTTACAAGATGTAATATATTTTCTATTCCTTTATCTGTGGCAAAGAAGCTAGGTGTAAACTTCTGGTTCAATAATGTTCCACCTGTTCTTATATGATCAATTTTACTTGCAGATTTTAGTACAGCTGTAGGTCCTTGTATATCTGCTCCTTGTACAGGTGAAATGCCTTCTGATAAAGGTTCGAAAGCTCTTCTTCCATCTGGTGTAGCACCAATAACACTACCAAAATAAACATGAACTGTAGTAGGCAATAGATTTATTCTATGATGTCCACCTTTTGTATTTGGACGACCATCAACTGCATTGAAATAGAGTTCAAACACTTCTTTTGTTTGTTCATCTGAATAATCATTATCATTGCCATACTTTGGTGTGTCGCAAATGAGCTTCTGTCTAAAATCTTCCTTTTCTTTAAAGTTGTTTGATAATATATCAAGCATTTCTTTCATTGAACATGTTTTCTTATCAAATACATTGTACTTTATCGATGTTAGAGAATCTGTTATACTACCCAAACCAACTCCTTGAATATAAGATGAGTTGTATCTAGCTCCGCCTGCATTGTAATCTTTTGCATTCATAATACAATCATCAATAATGATTGACAAGAATGGTGATGGCAAACAATCAGCCCACAATTTTTCAATTATATTGTTTCCTTTAATTTTAATATCTACAAAGTGTTTCACTTGTTTACTAAATGCCTCAAACAGTTTATCATAGGTTTTGAATTTTGTAGGATCACCAGTTCTCAAACCTATTTGCTTCTTTGTTCTTGGATCAAAACCATTATTCAAAGTTACTTCTAAGATTTTAACTAAATTGAAATAACCTGTCAAGTTGTAATTTTCTTTTCCAAAAGCACCAGTTTCTACACAACCACTAGCTCCACCGTTTCTTGCATCTTCTATTTTTTTACCTACTCGTAGCATTTCTTGAATAATTATATCAGCATTAAATATTGATGGTTGACCAAAACCTGTTTTTACGATTTCTAATACTCTTTTCAAGAAACTATCTGGTGTTTTATTGCTAATTTGAACCATAGAACTTGGTTGTAGAATTCTCATTTCTTCTATTACATCTAAAATCAAATATGAAAGCTCATTGACACCATTTGATCCATCTTCTTTTAATCCTCCAAGATTTATCAAACAAAAATCAGTGTAAGTGTTGCTTTCTTCTGCAGTAACACCTACTTTTGGTGGTGCTGGTTGGTTGTTAAACTTAATCCAGAATGCTTCTAGAAGTTCTTTTGCTTCTTCCTTTGTTAATGTTCCCTCATCAATTTCCTTTTTGTAAAATGGATAAAGATGTTGATCAAGTCTACCGGGATTAAAAGAATCCCAAGTATTAAGTTCAGTAATAACTCCTAAATGAATAAACCAGTAATGCTGTAATGCTTCTCTAAAAGTACGTGGTGTATTTTCAGGAACATGAGTGCAAGTTTGGGCAATTAATTCTAGCTCTTTCTTACGCTTGGTGTTCTTTTCTTTTTTAGCTAGTTCTTTTGCTTTCTCAACATGTCGCTCTGCATATGCCATAATAGCTGTAGCAGCTATTTCCATAGCTTTTAGTTCTTCACGCTTATCTAAGGCTTCAGCGTCTAAATAATAGTCAATATTTTCAAAACTTTGTTGAATATCAACCATAAAATCAGCAAAACCTTTAACGAATATTTTGCCATCTCCAACAGTATGTCCAGGTGCTCTTTGCTCCATGAATTCTGTAAAGACACCTGCTTCATAGGCGTCTATCCATTTATAGTCAACTTTGTCGAATATCCGATCTCTTATCGATCTTCCCTTCCAGAAAGGAATAATTTCTTCCTCTGTTAATTTTCTTGTTTCATCGCTTACCTTAAAAGATATTTTCTCTCGAGAATCTAAAATATCTAAATCTTTGATAGAATGGCAGCAAATTTCAGGATAAGTAGGAGTTGCTTTTGGAGCAGGACCACGCTCACCAACAATAAGCTCATCATCATTAATGCAAATTTCCTTATTTTCAAGTAAGTATTTGAATGCTAGAGCTCTAGCAACTGGAGTTGAGACCTTCTCCACATTACCACTTTTATAGAACTCTGTCAGCAATTTTGCTCTTTCAATAGAAAGACTGGGAATTGCATTTCGACTTTGATCCCTTAGTTTTTGGATTCTTTCTATCATCACTATTCCTCTACTTTTACTTTCAATCCAAATTTCTCAAGACTTTCTTTGATAGCTTCAATATGCTCTTTTGTTGGTTTTTGAATATCTTTCATTCGGTTTACTTTATTTAGTTGGAGATATTTTTCTTCACCTATCTTGTGAAATGGTAATAATTCTACTCGTAGAATATCTATTGTAGAAAGTAATTCACCAAATTGATTTATCGTGTTTTGATCATCATTAACTGTAGGGATAATAGGAATTCTAATTATAATTTTCTTCCCTTTTTTTGCTAACGTTTTTAGATTATCTAAAATCTGGTTATTAGATTCACCAGTATAATGCAGATGCTTTTCTTCATCTACGAATTTAAGATCGTAAAGAAATAAATCTACAAGACCAATAATTTTGAGTAGTTCTATCTTGGATGCACAACCTGAAGTATCTAAGGTTGTGTGTATACCCCTTTTCTTGCATTTTTTTAATAAATCAATCAAAAATTCTGGTTGAAATAATGGTTCTCCACCTGAGAAAGTTACTCCTCCCTTTGATTCTTCATAAAAAATCAAATCCTTTTCAATCTCTTTCATTACTTCCTCTGTTATAACCTCTCTACCAATAACTTCTTTCTTTTCATAACAAGCTTTTGAAGAACTAGTTACAACTTTCCTTGTGATAGTTTCAGGTTCAATTTTGTGACTTTCCGGATTATGACACCACCAACAATGCATGGGACATCCTTTGAAGAAAACAGTTGTACGAATACCTGGACCATCATGTACTGCAAACTTCTTTATATCAAAAATTATCCCTTTTTGACCCATGATAATTCAACATGATTTTGCTGTGATTCATTATATCTAATTCTTTATGGGTTTATCAAAATTAGTATTCTCTGGTCTTAAGCTTTGAGTGTTAAATATCAATTATCAATCCATCATGAGCTATTTTGAACCCCTTCTTTAGGGTTTCATCTCTTTCTTTACTATCTTCTTTTAAAA
>JAUVZH010000452.1 GCA_030602675.1 Candidatus Heimdallarchaeota archaeon
GTTTGAAATTGCTAGAGGAAATTACGATGGACTAAATTCATTACTATTCTTCAGGTTATTGAAAGCAGTTTCTGGACCGTATGGTTTTGCAGTAAATATATTCAATCTGACGATAGCAGCTGGTTTCGAGTTACTTTCAGCTTTAAATCCACTTGCACATGGTTTATTTGATAATACCAATACAACTGAAGGTGCTGAAGTTGATGGATTCTTTTATCAATATCAAGATTTCATGGAAGTATATGATACATTTCCTGAGATGTTCAACTTTACTGGTGGTGGAGGTAAGCCAACTGAAACACATTTGAGCAATACCGAAGTTGAAGTTGGAGGAATAATTGATAACATTGATATCTTACTAAATACACACATTGTAGATGTTCTTGATCATATAATCAAAGCTGAAGAAATTTTGTTAACAATTGATCCTGATGATTTGAGAGATGTAGGTGGAAATGTACAAGTACAAGATGTTCTCAACCAAGTGGCGGATCAACTTGATATGATAATGAATGTCACAAAAGAGTATGCTGCCTTAGTTCCACTTGCTGTTGATTTATTAATGGAAAGTCCACACATAATTAGAGCTATGCTAGATATGCTCATAGGAAATGTTCGATTACTTATGGGTTGGCAGTTTACTTTAAGTCAACAGTACTTCTACAACGCTTCTGCTGAGCTTGAGACTGTTAATGCACTATTTGATGCAGACAGAAGATTAGAAATTGAAGAATCTGGTTCAACAACTGCTATGGGTTTCTTTGACTTTATGAATGACACACTAACAATGACTTCTCCAACAATTATGCTTGAAGGAGATCTTGCACGAATGTTAGGTGGTATAGTACATGCTTTAGATGAATTTGAAACAGATCCTGATCCTGAGATTGATGACTGTGATTTCGATTTAGTCAACTTTACAAGAGTTTTTGAAATAATGGACGAAGCAACTGTTTTCAGTGATTTAGGTGTACAACATGGTAATCTTGCAGCATTCATGATTGATCTAATCAATAATCGAGCTAATCAATCAGAATACTCAATTATGAGTGGTCCAGCTCAAATGATGACAGATTCTCTAGCAATTGCATTTCAACCGGCTGAATTCGCATCAGTAATGAGCAATATGACAAGAGCAGTAAATCATACATATGCCCTTGGATACCATGTCTGGAACAATGATTCAGCAGGATTTAACCAATCATTAGCAATTGCTCAGAGTAATATTAATGCTGCTTTGACAGTAGTAGACGAAAATCCTGATACACCAGTTTATGCACTAAGAGAATTTCTGATAGTTTACAACAATTCAATTTCTGATATAAGAATTACAGTTGAACCACATTACTCGAATCTAAAACTAGCAGAAGGATTAATAGAAGTTATATTCTTAGACTTGTGGAAAAGCATTCATCTAATTGTTGATGAAGGTTTACCGGAGTAATAGCAGTTAAAGTAATGAAGCAATCTTTGATTGCTTTTCTTTCTTTTATTTTTTTTAGAAGACAACTCTAAAGCTATTGAAATTTTCCAAATCATTTGTCCATATCACTTGAACATCGGTTACATCAGAAGCTGGTGATCCTTCATTTCTAAGCCATTTAATTAACAGATAAATTTGTATTTGAGAACCTTCCACAATAATCTCTACATTCCCGTTTGATAAGTTACGAACGAATCCTGTGAGCCCTAAGCTTTTTGCTCTTCTTCGTGTGTAAGCTCGAAAGTTAACTCCTTGAACTAAGCCTTTCACAATAATGTTGGCTCTTTTGATTATTGTTTCAGTCAAAAAACCACTTCTCATATCAATGTCAGAATATCTTTTTCTTGACTAATGCGAAATCAAAGTTCTTATAAATCTTTTACCTTCCAAATGTTCTTTCATAAACATTTTTTAGGTTTAACAGCTCAATATAATCTAGATATTTATTGAAATGGAATGGGATTTACTCTGACAGTAAAAAGAGGCGTCTGTTTAGTTAGATTTGACGATAGGAAAGGACCAAGTTGCCTTTATCATGAAGGTCTAGATTTTGCCTTTGCGGAAAAAGTATGTGTAAAATCACATTTAAGTACTATGTCCTTATCCACTGCTTCTAATCTGAAAAAAGAAGAATATATTGAGTCAGTTATACCTTTTCTTGATGAGGGATACATTGCCTATTCAACATATTTTTTTGTCAATGATCAAACAGCAAGAGGTGGAAGGAGAGCACTAGGTATTGTCACTCTTGTTGATCGATCTGAACAATTATCTCTCTATAAATCAATTCCTGAAATCTCTGTAACAATAAAAGACATAGCAAGTGAGCTAGCAAAAATTGGTGACCCAAAAAATAATGTACCTGATACTATTAAAGATCGTTTGAACCAACTAATACATTTTACACAATTATCTGTTAATTTTGATGACTCAAATGATTCAATAAGTTTAATTAAAGAACGAATGAAAGAAGAAAAAATTACTCTAGAAGAATCTTCAGCTGAATTTGATACTAGTACAGTTACTGAAGGTAGTTTTGAATTTCTAATAAACAGAGTTCCTAAAGGTTTAGACCGAGTAATCTTTGCTCTACTAAAAAATGAAAGAGTTATTGTTTTTGGAGAGAAAGAAGAAATAGCTATTTCCCTAGCTACTTTACG
>JAUVZH010000402.1 GCA_030602675.1 Candidatus Heimdallarchaeota archaeon
ACATATTTCATTTATATAGTGGAGAATTCTATGTTTCAAACATTAGATATATGATTTCTTCAATAATCTTTTATAGGAACTTCATTCTCTGTCAAATCATATTCCTTTAAGATGTGAGATTATGGCTTCGAAAGCTGTTCTAGCAACTACAAGTTCACATTCATCCTTTTATAATATCATCCCTGGTGCTGTAGAGGAAGGATTAGAAGTTTATACAATTTGCTTTGATAGAGACTGGGAACTTTGGTCACAATATCCAGATTTCTTAGAGAAAATCAATGTAATTCGTGTTAAAGATTACAAGGATACTAAAGCAACCATTAAAGCATTCAATTCTATTGATGAACAAGCAATTATAGTTCCACATGGTTCGTTTGTTCGCTATCTCTCAGTAGATGAATTAAAGCAATTAAAACATCCCATTTTTGGCGGTGTGAAAATACTTGCCTATGAGGGGGATAGAAACAAAAATGCTAGCTTACTTGCAGCGTCTGGTATAAATACTCCAAAAGTTTTTTCCAATGTTAATGAAATAGATCGACCTGTAATGGTAAAACTACATGGAGCAGAGGGAGGAAAAGGATATTTCATCGCTTTTGATAGGGATGATTTCAAAAAGAAGAGTAAAGAAAAGAAAATTGATTTTATTCAAGAATACATAAGTGGTGTATCTATTTATGCACATTATTTTAGTTCACCTTTAGAGAATCGCTGTGAACTGCTAGGTTTTGACAGAAGACTTGAGTCAAATGTTAATTCTCAATATCTTGCATCCTTTGAAGACCCTTCTTTTACTGTTGTTGGAAATATTCCTATTATTGTAAGGGAATCATTAGTTCCTGAATACCATAGAATGGGTAGAAATTTCGTTAAACAAACTGGTTTAGTAGGTCCATTTTGTATCGAAACTATCGTTACAACATATCCGAAAATCTATGCTTTCGAGTTTTCAGGGAGGATTGTTGCTGGAACCACAGTTTGGGTGCCATACGGAAACACATACGCAAATGCTTTATGGGGAGAACCAATGTACATGGGCAAACGCATTGCTAAGGAAATAAAGCAAGCATTTGAGCAGAAGAAATTAGATGATATAACTGTTGACTCGCCAAAATTAGAGGAGATATAATATCATGATAAAAAGAGAAGAAATGCAACAGCTAGTATCTGAGTATAAAGAAAAACCAACAATTGTTATTTTCGGAAGTCATTCTGCAATTGAAACTGGACTTTCTTCTAAAAGAATGGGTTTGAGAAATATTGTTATTGTTAAGAAGGGCAGAGAAAGACAGTATCTTGAAGAACAAAATCATCTCTTTGATGAGACCATTGTTGTAGATGAATGGGATCAAATGTTATTTGATTCAATACAAAATGAACTTCAAGAGAAAAATGGTATTTTATTTCCAAATCGATCGCTTGTCGTTTATCTTACTGCAGATAAAATTGAAAAGGAGTTAAGAATCCCCATTTATGGCAACAGAGCCTTGCTTAAGAGTGAAGATAGAACAACAAATGAAAAGGAATACATCGATCAATATGGAATCTTGAAACGCTCTGGTATTCGATCACCAAGAGAAATTAGTAAAGATAAGTTAGATATTATTGGAATTGATAAAGAAGTTCCTGTTGCATTAGTGAAGGTTCAACAAGCTGAAAATCCTCTCGAGAGAGCTTTCTTTTACATAACTTCAGAAGAAGATTATCATGAACAAGTTAAGACTATGAAAGCAAAAGGTCTTATCAATGACCAAACTCTGGATGAAGCACGAATTGAAGAATTCATAATAGGTCCTTATTTTAACTGTAATGGATGGGCATCTGGTTTGAATAAAGGAAAAGCAAAGGGTTACAAATTAACTGATGGCATTAATTGGTTGAAACATAAACATGATCCATTTAATAATCCAATAGTCGATTGGGATTTTGTAGGCTTTGGACAAAGAATGCAAACAAATAGCAGTGGCTTTCTAAACTTACCTGCGAAAATCCAACAGCAAATTGGTGATAAAATTAAGATTAAAAATGAGGAAATTGGTCATACAATGGTAACTATGCGTGAATCAAAAATGAATGAAGTAGTAGGATCAATACCCAAGTTTTTGAAAACTGTCGAAAAACTCTATCCTCCCGGAATGATTGGTTTATTTGGTTTACAAGGTGCAGTACCAATTAATCCAAAGAACAATCGACCTGATTGGGTTGTATTTGATATTAGTATGAGAGTTCCAGGCGATCCAGCAGTAGCAGCAAGTCCTCAAATGAATAGTTTAACTCTGAAGTATCAGAAATATCTACCAAAAGGTGTTAAACAAATAACCTCTCCAATTGATTTGCCAATGATTGAAATTATTCGTGCATTTAAAATTGAACAACTATCAAAAATAGTAACATAATATCAGATAATGAGTGGCGTAGTGTCTAGAATCTTCCACACTAACCTAAAACCATAATCCTAACCTCATTCTTATTCCTTTGTTAGGAAAAATTAAAATCCATAAATCATACTAAATTGTAATTTATGAGCGAAACAACTAGTGAATGTATTTTCTCAATGGATGATGTTTCATTTGCAATTGGGGATAATCAAATTCTAACAAATATCTCTTTCAAACTTGATAAGTCAGGGATAACTGGGATTATTGGACCTTCAGGTTCAGGAAAAAGTACACTACTAAAATTGTTAAACAAGTTAATCTCACCTACTGTAGGTACTGTAACCTTCAATGGAAATAATATAATCGATATCCCTTCCTCTGAACTACGTAAGCAAATTGGCATGGTTCAGCAACGCCCTTATCTTTTTGCAGGTGATGTTCGAAACAACTTGCTATATGGACCACGCATTTGGAATATTGAGTACTCTGATGATAAGTTATTGCAACTTCTTAAACGAGTAGCTTTAGATACTGATTTCTTGGATAGAAATATTGATGGTTTATCTGGTGGTGAACAACAACGTGTAAGTTTGGCCCGAACCTTGGCTAATGAACCTTGTGCTATACTTCTAGATGAGCCAACAAGTGCATTGGATATTGTTTCAGAAGAGATCATTGAAAATACGTTGAAGCAATTAGATAAAGAAGGTATTAAGGTTATTATTGTAACTCATTCACTTGAGCAAACAAAGCGTTTGGTGAATGAACTGCTATTTCTGAAAGATGGACAATTAGTAGAAAAAACTACAACTAAGGAATTCTTCAGCTTATATAATGATGAAGAAATTAGAACATTTTTCAAACAGAAGGAGGAATGAAAGTGGTTCCAGACATTATACTTGAAGCATGGGTTTCATTAAA
>JAUVZH010000347.1 GCA_030602675.1 Candidatus Heimdallarchaeota archaeon
GTTCAAAGCTCAATAAAACATCTGCACCTCCATCAGGGATTAAAGGTCCACTGATAGGTCCTAAACGGATTTGGGTGTTAACAACGCCACCACGCTGAGCCATGCCATGAATCTCGCTTTGAGCAATGTAAACATCTTGGACAAGAGCAGCGTTACCGATAAGATTAGCAGCGGTTAAAACACCAGTGCCACCAACGCCAGCAATATTAATTTGATAGGGGTTATTTAATTTGGTCATCTTTTTTCACCTCTTAGTAAAAGCATCAACAGGACAGAGAATCCTGCAGACACCGCAACCCATACACATGGATTCATCGATATGAGATTTCTTCTTCTCATCATCGAAAGTGATAGCAGGACAAGCAAAGGATCTAACACATGTTCGACAACCAATACAAATTTCTTCGTCAGTGTAATAGGTGTCAATTTTCTTCTTTGCTTTGCGCATTTTGCGAGTATATTTCAAAGCACAATCGCGTCTAGAGATAATGACAGAAAGCTCGCCAGAATCAAGAGCTTTACCGATAACATCAATGGTGTGGTCAAGGTCGTAGGGATCAACAATATGAAGATTCTTGATGCCAAGACCTTTGATGATATCCTCAATCATAACAACAGGAACGGGATTGCCAAAAGCATCAATGCCAGATTCGGGGGTGGGCTGACCTCCGGTCATGCTAGCTTCTGCGTTGTCCATTATTACTAAAGTGAATTTTGCATTATTTACAATTGCATTAACCAATGGTGGTATGCCTGTATGAAAGAATGTACTGTCACCAATTACTGGTATCACTACTTGATCTGTTGCTTGAGCGATTCCATTAGCAATTCCTATTGACGCTCCCATTGCTACTGTTGTATCCACTGAACTTAATGGTGGCATAAATCCTAGAGTATAGCATCCAATATCTCCTGGCATTATTGGTTTTAGTTTTCTTTTTCTTGAAGCTCTTTTTATCGCATAATATGTTGCTCTATGGGGACATCCTGCGCATAGTTCAGGTGGTCTATTTGGTAATTGTTCGTTAATTTCTCCTAGAGTAGGGAGTTTTTCATCAATTCCTTCAACTTTTTTATCCATTACTTTTGAAATTGCTTCTATTAGAATAAGTGGATTTAATTCGTTGGATATTGGAATTACCTTTTCCTTTCTGCCATATATTTTGACTTGTATCCCGTTTTCTGCTGCTAGAGCTTTTACATTCAATTCTAAATAAGGTTCTACTTCTTCAGCAATCAAGCATTTAGGATGTTTCTTTAGTAATTCAATTATTTTTGCTTCAGGTAATGGACTACTGAATCCAATTTTGTAGATTGTTGGATTAATGCTCATTTCTTGTATTGCATCTTTTACGTATGTATAAGATACTCCTGAAGTTATGATTAGTAATGGATCTTTCCCTTCTTCTACTACATTCCATTTAGAAATGCATGCATAGTCCTTTAGCTCTTCCATTTTTGCTAATAGCAGCGGTTTTGTTCTTCTAGCATTTCCTGGCAAGCAAACAAATTTCGCTGGATCTTTAACAAATTCTCCTTTGTGGCTTTCCTTCTTTGGTATCTCTCCTATTTCTACTGGTCCTCTCGAGTGACTTAATCTTGTTGTAGAACGAAGAATTACCAATGATTCCCATTTCTCAGAGAACTCATAAGCATATTTTATCATATCCAATGCTTCTTGTGGTGTTGATGGTTCCATACAAATTGCATGAGCTGCTAATGCGTACATTCTTGTATCCTGCTCATTTTGGCTTGAATGAAAACTTGGATCATCAGCTATGGTCATGACGAATCCTCCTTTCATACCACCAAATAACGCTGCTGTAAAGAATGGGTCTGCTGCTACATTTAACCCTACATGTTTTGCAGCAGTAAATGATCTTAACCCACTCCATGAGGCACCTAATGCTACCTCAAATGCTACTTTTTCATTTATTGACCATTCAGCATGCATTCCAGTTTCTTTCCCGAATATGGCTATTGTTCCCATGATTTCGGTTGAAGGTGTTCCCGGATACGCTGCTGCTATGTCTACTCCTGCTTCCAAAACACCCCTTGCTATGGCTTCATTACCACTTAGTAGCATTTTGGTTTTTTGTTTTGACAATTTTCATTTACCCTCTTTACTTTTTACATAAATTTACAATATCATTAATTCAAGCAATTAGTTAACTTGCATTTGCATAAATAAATAGTTTTTCAAGTTTGTTTTTGCTTTAATTAATGCTTCTAGCTCTAAATTCTCATTTATAATTTCTTTGTAAGTGTTGTTTGAAATTCGTCTATCATCAAAAATTTTTTAATTGACTAAATGCTGTTCAACACCGTTATTAGTCTGAATGTGGTAGAAATGGATTTAATGGAATGGCTTTGGTTAATAATCATCTTTGTTTTCTCTTTTGCTGCTACGTTCTTTATAACTTGGTTTCTCAGTAAGTATTTCTTGAAAAAGGGTATTTACGGTCATGATGTCCATAAAGCTGACAAACCAAAAGTCGCAGAGATGGGTGGTGTTGGTTTCGTAATAGTTATGCTGATAGTTACCTTTTCTTGTATCTTTATCTTTAGAGAAGATTACTGGCAACACTTCACTGTCGCTACTCTTGTAATTCTGATTGTTGGTGCAATTGGTGTTTGGGATGATCTTAAATCATTAGGTGCTATAGTCAAACCTTTCTTGCTACTAATTCCAAGTATTCCTATTATCCTTTGGCAGCTTGTTGAAAATCCCTCTTTTGCCAATGATGGTTTGCTTTTGTTTGATCCTACTCCCTATCTTCCATTAATTGGTCAAGTTAGAATTACGATTATTTATTGGGTACTAGTTCCCTTTGCTATTACCGTTTTATCAAACGCAACAAACATGCTTGATGTTATGAATGGCTCAACCCCCATTACAATGTTGATTGTTTCAGGAACTGGCATTATCGCTACACTAGTCTTTTATTTCAAAGGTATTGTTACCTTCCCAGGTATGGTTTTGTCAATCTTGCTTTTCAGTTGTCTCTTTGCTTTCTTCTGGTTCAACAAATATCCTGCCAAGATCTTTTGTGGAGATACTGGTAGTCTAACGGTAGGAGCGGTTATTGCTTTGGTAGCAATCTTTGGTCGAATTGAAATCATCATCATAGTAGCAATGATGCCTCAAATTATGAATTCTTTTCAGATTATTCATAGCATCAGAGGTTTTAGAGAGCGAAAGGAAATAAAGGAAAGACCAACAAAAGTTCTTGAACTAGGTGAGAAGGAGAAAGAAACTAAAGTTGCTGCAAACCATAATGAAAAAGCACCTTTAACCTTGACTCGTTGGTTAGTTGGCAAACAACCTTTAAATGAAAAAGAAATTGTTCTTTCAATGGGATTGGTTTCATTAGTATCTTCATTTCTTGCTTTAGTAACAATGATTCTTATAGTCGTCTCAATTTAAATGTTGGTAATTTCAAACCATTTTTCACCATTTTTATCAAAAATTAATAGTTTTTCCTCAATGTATCCCACAGATAATATCTCTATAAACATTAGAACATGTTCTTGGTCTCACACGGGTTTTTAATTGCCTCTTGATATAAGGAAATTATAGGTGAGGAACTTTGGAATCATTTATCAAAAATATAACTGAAAAAGAGCAAGTACCTTCTTTATTTTCTAAAGGAGAAGCTAAACACGATTCCGTAGATGTAGACAATGATTTACGTAAAATCATTGAGGATATTCAAGCTAAAATCTTGGTTATCGGTGTAGGTGGTGCAGGTAATAACGCTATTACTAGATTGAATC